>NZ_VFTQ01000033.1:0-67931 GCF_006439475.1 Mesorhizobium sp. B2-8-9
ACGCGGTTCGAGAACGAGGGCAATCCGGCAAGTCAGGCGCTGGTCAAATACACCCCGCTGCCGAATGGCGCCGGCGAAGACTTCACCCGCTCCTATTATGACGGGCTCGGCCGGGTCTACCGGGTCGAGACGCCCGGAGAGACGGCGGCTGGTCCAAGGCGCATTGCCGACACCGACTACGATCAGCGCTCCAATGTGCTGCGCACCGCCTTCCCAAGGTTCGTCGGCGATGCCGCGCAATGGACCACCAATTTCTATGATTGGAACGACCGACTGGTGAGGACGGTCAACCCCGACAGCAGCCAGCGGACCTATCTCAACGAGCTGGCAACGGCGACGGGCACACCCAATCCCCGTCTCAACGCGGTTACGCTGACCGACGAACTCGGCCATCAGACAAAAACCACGTGGACGACCCACGGTGACATCGCGGCCATTGCCCGTGACCTTGGCGGCCTCACCTTGCTTGAGAGCCGTGGTTACGACGTGCTTGGCAAATTGACCGGCGTCACTGACCCCGGCGGCTCCAGCTGGTCCTACACTTACGACATGCTCGGCAATCGGCTGTCGGCAACCGATCCGGATCTCGGCACCTGGTCTTACGTCTACGATGCCGCCAACCGGCTCGTCAGCCAGACCGACGCCAGGGGTACCGTCACCAACCTTGCCTACGATCAGATGGACCGGCTGACACTGAAGACGGCAACGGCCTCAGGCGGCAGTGCGGTGACGCTGACCCAGAACACTTATGACCAGGCGGCTGCCGGCTTCCAAAACATCGGCCAGCTCACCACCTCGACCAATCCAGCGGCGACGCAGGCTTACAAGTATGACGGCTTCGGCAAGGTGGCGCGCCAGGATGCCACCATCGGCACGCTCACCCACACCACCATCACCACCCGCGATGCCTCCGGACAGCCGATCGCCACGCAATATCTGCCGGTCGAGCTCGACTTCGGAACTTCTGCCGCGCCCCTGCAATACACGGCCGCCAATAAGCTTGCCTCCGCTTCCGGCTTCATCACCTCGACGCTCTATGAGGCCGATGGGCAGACCAAGGAGATCACTTATGCCAATGGGGTCAAGACCGCCTTCACCTACTCGCCGCCCCGGCGCTGGGTGACACGCGTCACCACCTCGAGAGGCGCAACCATCCTCCTCGACGATCAATACGCCCGCGACAATCTCGGCCGCATCACTGGCACGACGGGGCTCACATCAGCGGACAGCTGGACCTATGGCTATGACAATGCCGACCGGCTGACCTCGTCGGACAATCTTGGCGACAACACGCTCGACGAGACCTTCGCCTACGCCGCCAACGACAATCTCACCTCGCGCAGCCGTGTCGCCGGCACCTACACCTATCCGGCAGCGACATCGCCGCGGCCGCATGCGCCGACATCTGTTGGCGCCAACGCCATGGCCTACGATGCCAACGGCAATCTGACCTCCGACGGCAGCCGCACGCTGACCTGGGACGAGGCCAACCGGCTGAAGACCGTCAGCCTTGCCTCCAACACCGTCAACCTGAGCTACGGCCCTGACGGCGCACGGGTGAAGAAAGCCTCGACCTTCGCCACCACCCTCTATCCGGACGCCTCGGTCGAGATCGATCCGGCCATCCCGGGCGCGGAGGTCTACACCCGCTATCCGCATCCCGACGTCAAAGTGGTGGGCGCAGCAAAGTTCTTCCTGCATCGCGATCACCTGGCCTCGGTGCGCATGGTCACCGACAACTCAGGCGCCATCACCGAAGCCACCAACTACGCCTCCTACGGCGAACGCCTCAACTCCGGCTTCCAGACGCAGAAGTCCTACATCGGCGAGCGCTTCGATCCAGAGACCGGGCTGCTCTACCTCAATGCACGCTACATGGATCCGGTGCTGGGGAGGTTCGTGCCGGCCGATCCAGGTGAGACGAAGGAGCGCAATCCATGAGCGCGCCCTCCAAGTCCCGAAGCATTGCATTTCCACCGGCGGTCTGGTCGGCGATTATTGCCGGGCTGTTGCTGCTGGTTAGCGTCCACTCGGCGGCGGCCGGAGATATCGGCTCATCGAATCCGGCGGCTTTCGTCCGGGGGCTTGTCAATGCGCCGGAAGCCGGGATGGATTTCGGGCGAGCCAAGCTGGCGATCGACAAGTTCGTCGATCCCGCCATCGATGATGCTGGCGCGCTTGCCGAGATCGACCGGATGGTGGGCATCGTCAACAAGATGCTCGCCACGCCGCCGCCCGATGCGGCCGCGATCGGCATGGAGAAGATGAAGGCGCTGCGCACCTTCCTCTATGAGGGCGGCTGGTGGAACAATGGCAGGCCGTTCGAATACGACCTCTCCGACCCTTTTGGGCAAAAACCCCGTTCGCAATCGCTGACTAACTATCTTGCGACCCGGAAGGGCAATTGCGTCTCGATGCCTGCGCTGTTCGTCATTCTCGGGCAGCGGCTTGGCATAAACCTGACGCTGTCGACCGCGCCGCTGCACGTGTTCGTCAAGTTCACCGACGATGCCACCGGCAAGACCTGGAACCTCGAGACGACCAGCGGCGCCGGCTTCACGCGCGATATCTGGTATCGCGAAAAATTGCCGATGACCGACGAAGCGATCGCCAACGGCGTTTATCTCAAGACGCTGTCGCGTCGGGAGGCGCTCTCCGTGCTGGCAACGCCGGTGCTCGACCACCTGCTGGAAACAGGCCGCTACGAGGACGCCATCGCGGTGGCCGATGTGCTGATTGATGCCTATCCGGCCAACGCCTACACGCTGGTGAAGAAAGGCACAGCATACTACCGACTGCTCGATGCGGAGATCATCAAGAAATATCCGAAGCAGAGCGACATTCCGCCGGACAAGGTGGCTTACGCGAATGAGCTTTACCAAGCCAACAAGCAGGCGTTCGCGAAGGCCGAGGCGCTCGGCTGGCGCGAGCCGAAACTGAATTAGATCGAACAATTTTGACCGCTGTGGGGGATTTATGGGGAAGTCGACGAGAGTCAAAATTCTGCAGCGTGTGTTGGCTGTATTGCTTACGATTTCGCTCGTGATTTCTGGCGCGGCCAGTGCCTATGCATCGGCTGGGTTCGCCCTAAAGTCACAGCGGCAAACCAAGCGCACTATTGTTCATACGGTGCGATTCATATCGCCAGATCCAATCGATCCGATAGTACCGAGTGTAGGTACAAACCGATACGCTTACGCAGGGAATGACCCGGTCAATCGGAGCGATCAAAATGGGCTCTGTCCTGTTTGTATCGGGATCGTGGTAGGGGCAGCGGTATCGTATCTTAGTGGCACCACAGAAGCCAATACTCCGGAGACGGAGGACGATGTCACACAAACAAGTGAAACGACTGCTATGGCCAATATGGCAATCGGAGCCATTCCTGGCGAAGCCTTAAATAAGCTTGCGGGAGCAACGGTCGGCAAGCTAGTTTCGAAAGCCAGTGTGTGGGCTCTGGAGCAACCGGTTGTTCGTGGCTTCACAATAGAAAAAATGTTGGGCGCTAATCTTGCCTCAAACTTTCGAGCTATAGATAGCTGGAACCCAGCAACAGGTGTTGCTCGCAGCATCAAGTCTGTAAATTTGCGCGCACGTACATACCAGGACCCAAAGAAGTTGGAGGCTACTCTAAAAAGCTACGTGAGAGAGGTAGCTAATTTCAACGGCGCAACCGGATTAACGCGAGAAGGAAAGCCTATAGCAATTACAAGTGGTTCAATAAAGAAGAGAGAACTAGATATTGCTATTCCGGGAACTCCAAATAAGGCTCAGCAAGCCGCTATTGATGCCGCAAAAGCCTCAGGAAAGACATCTGGTGTTGACGTAAAGACTACGGTGGTTCCTTAATGAAAAAGTGCTTTTTGTTTATTATTGACGGATTTATCTTGGGCGTCCCGATGGTTACTACCATTGCTGGGTGGGAGATGTTTGTGGGGCCGGCAATCGCGGTCGGAGAATTAGCGTCTACCAACGACTTAGAAATCGGCATAGCTGTAGGCCGAATTGTTGAGTTGCATACTAGCAACGTTCTGGATGAGGATGTCAACCCTGATTTGCTCATAGAGTCCGTTTCAAAATATGGAATTAAATCTTATAAAGCGTTATTCCGTAAGTGCTTACAGATGTCAGTTGTGAAAGAATTGGAAGATAGATACAAATTAACTCCATATGCCCGCCTGAAAAAAGGAGGAGAGGTTGGAGGTGAAGAGCTGGATATTACCTTAAGCTCAAATGGACAATCGCAGGATTTAGGTGCCTCTGTTCGGAAGTGTATCTCTTATTGCAGATAGTCGTAACTCGTCTTGCTGTTGTGGGGTTGCCGCAGCGTAGGGCGGGGCAATGTGTGCTCACGCCTGACGATTATGCGCTCCGTCTATCACTGCAAGCCATGTATGCCGGGCCGCGAATGCCATGGCTAATCTCCTTACCTCAGCAGAAAATCCGCTCCCACACCAACCCTGTGGATAGACTCCCAACATCTCCATCAATCCCCCCACACACTCGCAAGAAGCCCTAAAGTAAAATTTCAGGGGAATCGGGTGGATGTCAGTCAAGCCAGTCAGTCGCGTCGTGTTTTTCATGCTGCTGGCGATTGGCGGTTGCCAGTCGCCGTCGGGCGGGGACTTCTTCACCGAGACAGTCGAGAGCCTGCATGCCAAGAATTCGTCTTTGCGCGCCGGCTATACCGGCCCCGCGACCATCGGCTCGGCCGCGGAGCGGGCGCAGCGCTTCAATGGCGCGCAGTATCAGGGCTCGGGCGACTTCGTCGGTTCCTCCGCGCCGGTCGCCCAGGTGACCGGCGACGGCAGCGGGCAATATGAGCTCAACCTCGTCAACGCGCCGGTGGCGCAGGCAGCCAAGGCGGTGCTGGGCGACGCGCTGCAGGTCAACTACGTCGTCGATCCGCGCGTCCAGGGCACGGTGACGCTGCAGACCTCGAAGCCGGTCTCCAGGGAGGCGCTGTCGGACATCCTGGAATCGGCGCTGGCCGTGAACGGCGCCGGCATTGTCAAGCGCGCCGGTACCTACCAGATCGTACCGCTTTCGGAGACCTTGTCGAGCACGCCGGCGGTCAGCGTGCCGTCCGTTTCGCCGTCGGGCCCGGGTGTCAAGGTCCAGGTCATCCAGCTGCAGTTCATCGCCGCCGACGAAATGAAGACCATTCTCGAGCCGATCACCCGGCAAGGCTCCGTGCTGCGAGTGGATTCCACACGCAACCTGATCACCGTCGCCGGCAACAACACCGATCTCGCGGCGATCCGCGAGGCGGTCGCGGTGTTCGATGTCGACTGGATGCGCGGCATGTCGGTGGCGCTGCATCCGCTGAAGGCCTCGAAGCCGGAGGCCGTGGCCACGGAGCTCGACTCCATCTTCGGCACCAAGGACGGCCCCGGCGCCAAGGTGATCCAGTTCATCCCCAACGATCGCCTGAACTCCGTGCTGGTGATCACCTCGCGTCCCGCCTATCTGACTCGCGCCGCGACCTGGATCGGCAAGCTGGACAGGTTGGCGGAAACCAATGAGCAACAGCTCTTCGTCTACCAGATCCAGAACCGGCCGGCCAAGGAACTGGCTTCTGTTTTGAGTACGGTGCTTGGCACGTCGGTTAAGACGGAAGGAGGGTCCTCCGGTTCGAATGTCTCACCCGACATGACGCCGATCGCCATGCAGTCGGACGGTGTCACGCCGGCGCCGCTCACCGGGCCGTCGCCTTCGCTGCCTCAGCAGGAGGGTGAGGGGCCAGCCCACGCCACGGTCGTCGCCGATGTCGAGAACAATGCGCTGCTGATTCAGACCACGGCACGCGACTATGAGCGCATCCAGCAGATCCTGGCCAAGGTCGACGTGCTGCCGACGCAGGTCATGCTGGAAGCGGTGATCGCCGAAGTGACGCTCGACGACGACCTGAAATACGGCCTGCGCTGGTTCTTCGAAAATGGCGGCACCAAGGTCTCGGTGTCCGACCTTGCCAAGGGTGCCGCCTCGGCCTTCATGGGCGGTTTTAGCTGGAGCTATGCAACCGGCAACATCCAGGTGACCCTCAACGCGCTCTCCTCGATAACCGACGTCAATGTCATTTCGGCGCCCACGATCATGGCGCTCAACAATCAGAAAGCGATCCTGCAGGTCGGCGACCAGGTGCCGATCCTGACCCAGCAATCGCAGGATACCGGCAACGGCACCGCGCCGATCATCAACTCGGTGCAGATGAAGGACACCGGAGTCATCCTGACGGTGACGCCGCGCATCAACAATGCAGGCCGCGTCATGCTCGACATCCAGCAGGAGGTCAGCGACGCCACCCCAACGAAGAGTTCGGGCATTGATTCGCCGACCATCCAGCAGCGCAAGGTCCAGACGCGCGTGATGGTGAACGATGGCGAGACCCTGGCATTGGGCGGTCTCATTCAAGAAAAAAACAGCATCGGTCGCAGCCAGGTGCCGATCCTCGGCGACATCCCACTTATCGGCAACGCGTTCAAACAAAAGGATGACGGCATCAAGCGGACCGAACTGATCATCTTCATCCAGCCGCATGTCGTCCGTGATATCAACGAGGCACGTGAGGTGACGGAAGAGTTCCGCGGCAAGATCAATCTGCAAACGCCGATCCAGCAGCGGCGCGGCGGCACCAAGCTGCAACAGGATGTGAAGAGACTGGCCTACTGACCATGCCAATGGACGTCGCGATCCATCTCATTGCCGGCCTGATCCTGACGGCTATCCTCGTTGCCATTGCCCTGATCGACTTGGGCCGGCAGATTATTCCTGACGCGCTCAATGCGGCGCTTGCCGTGAGCGGGTTTTGTTTTCAATTGGTCACGCAGCGCGCCGATGCGCCGATGCAGGTCTTCATCGCTGCATCGACGCTGGCGGTTTTTTGGGCGCTGCGGCGCGGCCATTTCCTGCTCACCCGCAGGATCGGCCTCGGCCTTGGCGACGTGAAGATGCTGGCCGCGGCGGCGCTGTGGATCAACCCGCTGCTGTTGCCGGTGCTGCTGTTTATCGCCAGTGCTGGGGCACTGCTGTTTGTCGGCGGGCAGGTGGTTACCACGGGGCCTGCGGCGGCGCGGGCGCGCGTACCGTTCGGGCCGTTCATCGCGCTCGGGCTCGGCTGCAGTTGGGCGCTGGAACAATTTGTCGGGCTGAATTTGGGACTACTGTGATGCGAATTTTCCATCTCACCGGCTTGGCCGGACGCAAGCAAGGCAAAACCGGGGACACGCACGCCGACAAAGGCGAGGCCGGCTTCACCCTGGTCGAGCTTCTGGTCGTGCTGGCCATCATCGCGCTGATCGCCACGCTGGTGGCACCGCAGGTGCTACGCTATCTGGGTTCTGCGCGCACCAGCGCCGCCAAGGCGCAGATCAAGAACATCGAGAGCGCGCTCGAGCTCTACTATGTCGACAACGCCAAATATCCCTCGAACGACGAAGGCCTGAAGGCGCTGGTGACGGCGCCGGCCGGCGAAACACACTGGAATGGTCCATATCTCAAGACGACGAGCGGGCTCAACGATCCCTGGGGCAAGCCCTATGTCTATGAGCCGAACGCCGATGCCAGCGGCGTGGTGATCCGAACCTTCGGGCGTGATGGCAAGCCCGACGGAACCGGCGAAGACCAGGATGTCAGCAATTGATGCTGGCCTTCTGATCCGGGCCGGGAAGGGCTAGATGTTTAGTCCCGGCATTTGCTGGAGCGGATTGAGCCGGAAGTGTTCGGGCTGGGAGGCCCATGCCTTGCAGATGGATTCGTAGGGCGTGAGGCCTTTGAGGGTCTTGAGCCTGCGGCCGAAGTTGTAGGCCGCAACGAAGTCGGCGAGATGCTGGCGGAGCTGGTCGTGGCTTTCGTAGTGAAAGCGCTTGACGGTGGCCTCCTTGATGGTCCGGTTCATTCTCTCGACCTGACCGTTGGTCCATGGGTGCTTGGCCTTGGTGGTGCGATGCTCGATGTCGTTCGTGGCGCAGGCGTATTCGAAGGCATGAGCCCAGAAGCGCTCGCCGTTGGCGATCGCCTCCTTGATCAGCGGCACGGCCGACCCTCCGGCGCCGGGCGTGGTGAACTGGATGCCGTTGTCGGTGAGCACGGTGTGGATCTTGTAGGGGACGGCTGCGATCAGCCGCAGCAGGAAGTCTCTCGAGACGGCGGTGGTGGCCTTCTCGTGCAATTCGACGAAGGCGAACTTCGAAGTGCGGTCGATGGCGACGAACATGTGCAGCTTGCCCTGTTCGGTCCGCACCTCGGCGATATCGATGTGGAAGTAACCGATCGGATAGCTTTTGAACTTCTTCTTCGAAGGCTTGTCACCTTCGACATCCGGCAGCCGGCTGATGCCGTGGCGCTGTAGGCAGCGATGCAATGACGAGCGCGTCAGATGCGGGATCGTCGGCTGCAAAGCATAGAGGCAGTCATCGAGCGGCAGCAACGTATAGCGCCGAAAGGCGACGATGACCGCCTCTTCCTCGACGGAAAGAACCGTCGACCTCGGCTCTTTTGGGCCGGTCGGCAGATCAGCGACCGAGGTCCGATTCTTCCATTTGCCGACCGTCTTCTGGTTGATCCCGTAGCGCTTGGCCAAGACCCTCAAGCTCTCTTGACTATGCTGTATCGCTCGACGGACCGCCTCTGTCGTCGTGGCGCTTCCATGAAGAACCTGGCCCATAGCGCATCCTTTGATTCGGAGGATAAGGATGCCCCATCAAAGCCTGGGATCAAACAGCTAGATTGGTCAAGAAACGACCGCGTCAGTAATGTCGCTCTGCGGGTAGGCTTGCCAGGTTTAACCGCGCGAAGCCGTCAGACGAATAGGCCGCGCCGCCCTTGGCAACGGATATCCTGAAGCGGATGGCGGCCGGAAGGCGTCGGTTGAGCTTCCAGTCGGCCGACCACGATCGCTGGGCGCCGTCGAGATATTCGAAATGAAGGCCGGTCACGCCAGCGATCAAGGGCACCCTCTGGTTTCCCATCGTATCGTCGGCACCAGCAGCGCCGCCCCGTCTCGGTATCTGAATGATGGCCAGGCTGTTATTTTCGGTGCGCTGGATGGCGATTTGCCTGAGGGCGGACGAGCCGAAGCCGATCGCAATGATGCCGTTGAATTGCAGCCGATCGGGTCCGCCGCTGAAATAGATTACGTCGTCGGGTGTCGACTGCATGAGGGGCAGGGCCTCGGCATTGCTGAGCGCGATTTCGAGAAACCGTGTCGCGGCGTCCACCTCCATCTGCATCTGGGTGGCGTTCTGGATCCGCACCATCGTTCGCGCTTGCCCGAGAAAGGTGACGATCAGTGCGGATACCACGCCTATAAGGGCGAGCCCCACCAGTATGTCGATCAGCGCGAATCCCTCGATCGATCGACACTTCGCGGCCGGGTATGTTTGCGTGCCGGGCGCCTTCCTTTGGTGACGCCACTTCCTTCGACGGGAGGAAGCCCCGATGAAGAAGGAGGGCACACGAGGAACAGAACCGCTCACTATGAGCCCTGCCGTCTGGCGGGCATGAAGGTGAGAAATGTTCCCGCCCCGGCACCGCTCTTTTCAATGATGATGGCGTCGAGCTTTGCCTTGCCGTCACCAATCGGCTGAGTCTTGACCGTCCAGCCGGATTGCCCAATGGCGTCGAGCCCAGCCGTTCCCCCGATTCCAGCATCCGAGTCATACTGCGCCATGATTTCCCGAACCTTTCGTGCTGCTTCCACTTGTTCCCGCGCCGTCACGAAGCTGCGGCTGGCGAGCACGATTGTCTGGCTGGCGATGCCAAGGACGAGCGCAAGGATGCTCATGGCGACGATCATTTCGAGGATCGAGAAACCGTCTTCGCTGCCGGGCGTCATGGCTTTATCGTCCGGCTGGTAAGCCCGGTCAGCCAGTTCACTTCGATATGCGCCGTCTGGGCGCCACGCTGCAGATCGATCTCCACGCCTGACGAACTGCCGTCAGGAAGAAACGTAAGGGCTGTCTGGCGGTCCGTCACCGTCTCGCGACCCGTGGTCACGCTCATTTTCATGTCCTCGGGCAAACCAAGCACCGGCTGGTCGCCGAAGCGGATCGTGCGGTCGCCGACATCGATGACGACCTGCTGCGGTCTGGTCGTGGCGATCGCCACCGTGCGCGACATGCGAATCCGACCAACGATCTCGCTGGAAAGGCTTTCGAGGCTTTCCGACCGGTATCTCTGGACAATGCCGGGTGCCGCGATTGCCGCGACGACGGCGATGATGGCCAGCACGACGAGCAGCTCGATCAAGGTGAAGCCGACTTCACCTTGATGTTCGGGGCCTCGCTTGTGTCTTGGTACGGCAGCAAATGTTCTCATTGCAGCGCCAAGTCGTTGATGCTGAGGATCGTCGTCATCACCGAGACGACCAGGCTGCCGACAAGGAAGCCGAGCGAGATCGTCATAGCCGGTGTCAGGAGCTTCAGCAGCGTGTCGATTCGACGCGTCACCGCCGACTGCAGCATCTTGCCGGCGCGGTCGAGTACGAGGGACAGCGCGTTGGCATCATCGCCGAGTGAGATTAGCGACAGCGTGGCGTTGTCGAACAGCTTCGCATTGGCGACGGCGTTGTGAAGCCGCGCGCCGTTCGCCACTTCCTCTTCCACTGCCGCAAAGCTCGCTTTCAACGATGCCTGTTGCGAAACATTGGTCGCCAGGCGCAGCGCCTCGCTCATCGTCACGCCATTGCCGAGCAGCAGCGACAAGGTTTCGAGATAGCGGGCAAGCACCGCGTTGGTCACCAGCGGACCGATCACCGGTGTTTTGAGAAGCCAACGCGAGAAGACGCTTTTTGTCGCCGGGGACTTCGACAGAACGAGATAGAAGAGCAGTGCCAAGAGGGCAGCGAGCGGGAAGACGAACGGATAGTCGTTGAAGACGTGGCCGAAGGAGGAGAGCATGCGCATCGTGAAAGGCTTGCGGGCGGAAGACCCCTCGAAGATCGGCTCCAACGCGGGCACCAATACCGTCGCCAGTACGACCATGGCGCCACACATCACCAGAAGAAGGAAGGCCGGATAAGTCAGGGCTTCGATGATCGAGGTCCGGCGTTTCGCTCTGGCTTCGAACGCGTCGGCCAGCCGCTGGCAGATATAGGCCATCTTGCCGCTGCGCTCGCCGCTGGCAAGCAAGGCGGCGACCTCTGGCGTGATGCCGGGCAGGGTCAGGAACGCGTCGGCGATGGAGCGCCCGCCGGTGGTCAGGTCCAGGACCGCCTGCAATTGCTGACGCCTGGCGACATTGCCTTCGCCGGAAATGACCGCGTTCAAGGCGCGGTCGATGGTGAATCCGGCGTTGAGCAGCACAGAAAGCTCGGCAAAGAGCCGGCTGAGATCGACGCGCCGCGTCAGCGTCAGGCTGGCCCTGCCGGGCAGCCTGATCTGCGCCTTCTCCTCGCTTGCCGGCACCAGATGATAGGAGCGGCGGCCTTGCTGGGCGAGCTTGCGCGCGGCACCCTGCTTGGTCGGGGCCTCGACGACGCCGTTCTCCCTGGTCCCATCGGCGAGATAGGCGCGATAGGCGAATGATGGCATCAGCCGCCTCCGCCGAGGTCGATGACGCGCCGCACTTCCTCGAGTGTGGTGACTTGGCGTTCGACCAGTGTGGCAGCGTGAGCGGCCATAGTCGTCAGATCGGCTTCCGACGCCGCCTTGGCGATCTCGAGCTCGCTCGCGCCCTCGTCGATGAGCGCCGCGATGCGCGGTGACACCTGCAGCATCTCGTAGGTCACGGTGCGCCCGCTGTAACCCGAGCCGTTGCAGCTCTTGCAGGACGCGACGTTGCCGGCGCCTTGGCAGGCCGGACAGACGCGCCGCAGCAGGCGCTGCGCGATGACGCCGCGGATGGTGGCGCCGAGCAGGTAGCCGTCGACGCCCATGTCGCGCAGGCGCGTCAGCGCCCCGGCCGCGCTGTTGGTGTGCAAGGTCGAAAACACCAGATGGCCGGTCAGCGCCGCCTGGATGGCAATCTGCGCCGTCTCGCGGTCGCGAATTTCGCCGAGCAGGATGATGTCGGGATCCTGGCGCAGGATCGAGCGCAGCGCCGTGGCGAAATCGAGGTCGATGGCCGGATTGACCTGCAGCTGCGTGATGCCGGCCATCCGGTATTCGACCGGGTCCTCGACGGTGAACACCTTGACGTCGGGCCGGGAGCATTCTGCCAGGACCGAGTAAAGCGTGGTGGTCTTGCCGCTGCCGGTCGGGCCGGTGACCAGCACGATGCCGTTGGCGGCGCGCGACATCTGCCGGATCTTGGTCTGCGCGGCTTCGTCGAAGCCGAGCTTTTCCAGGCGCAGCTCGACGCCGGCGCGGTCGAGGATGCGCAGCACGATGGCCTCGCCATGGATCGACGGGATGACCGAGACGCGCAGATCGACATCGCGCCCGCGCACGGCAATCCGCATGCGCCCGTCCTGCGGCAGCCGCCGATCGGCGATGTTGAGCCGCGCCAGGATCTTGATGCGCGTCGAGACGCCGGACAGCATCGCCGAGGGTGCCGTGTCGACGACCGACAGCATGCCGTCATTGCGGAAGCGGATGCGCACGTGGTCTTCGAGGGGCTCGATATGGATGTCGGTTGCTTTGGCATCGACGGCGCGGTGGATGGTGTCGGCGACGAAGCGCACGATCGGCGCCTCGCGCGCGAAATCCTTCAGGCGCTCGAGATCGTCCGAGCCGAAATCCGCCGGCCCGGCGCTGCCGACTTCGAGCGATACCGCTTCCGCCGCCAAGCGCTCCAGCCGGTCGATGCACTCGCCGATCATGCGCCGCGGCAGGACGCGCAGCGACGGCGTCCTTTCCCAGTGAAAGGCCAGCGCATCGATGGTCGCCGACGAAAAAGGATCTGCCACCGCCACGACCAGCTGGCGGTCGTCCATCTCCAGCGGCAGCACGGCGTCTTCCTTGAGATAGGAGAGCGGCACGCTGGCCAGCATCTGCGGGCTCAGCTCCTCCGGCAACTCGGCAAGCATCGGCACGTCGAGGAAACGGCAGAGGCTGCTGGCAAGCTCCTGCTCGCCGATCAGGCCGAGTTCGGTCATCACCGTGTCGAACGGATGCCCCGATGTGCTCGCCGCACCCAGGGCGCGCTGGACGCTGTGCGCGGTGAGGATTTTTTCGCTCTCCAGGAAGGCGAGGAAGGCTTCGATACGAGAAGTCTGAAGCGCGGCGTTCATGGTCTAGCTCCAGCGGGCCAAGATCTGCGCCACGGTCGTGCCGAAAAGTCCGTCGCAGCTGATGGTGGGCGCCAATGCGGTAGGGCCGTCGATTTCGGCGGCAGGCATGCGCGATATCCGGATGAAGCCCGTGGTGGCCAGCGCCGATCTCTCGACCACGAATCCGGCCTGGCCGGCAATGCCCGAGCCGTCGCGCCGGGCGGTGACCTCGACCGTGTAGAGGCTGCCGCCGTTCCTGTCCGGATCGGCCGGCTGCTCGGCCTGCGGTGCCGTGTTGACGAAATTGCGCAGCCTGTTCGGCGCCTTGGCCAAAACGATCGCTCCCTGTTTGAGATCGACGGTGAAGACTGCATAGAGATCGCCCAACGGGATCGAGGCGAGCGCGGAAAATTCCTGCAGTTCCGATACGGATTCGAAGGCCGCGAACTTGTTCTGACTTGGGCCGAGCGAGGAGCGTGGCTGCGTGCCGGCGGCAAAGGCATTGGGCGGGCTTCTGAAGGTGACGATGGCCTTGGCGATCTCGCCTGCCATCCGCGGATCGAAGCCGAATGACGCAAGGCCTTGCGCCAGCAACTTGTCGTTGGCGGCGTTGAGATCGATCAGGCCGCGATGGTCCTGGACGCTGAGCTCGAAGCTGAAATGTCCGGCATGGCAGCGCGCGGGCTGGGCATCTTGCGACAATTTCGACGTCGCTGAGCCGTCGAACAACTCGCCGGCCACGACATTGACCAGGCCGTCGGCGACCATCGCGAGCCGCTGCTGCTCCGTCTCGTTGCCGGCGATCATGAGCCGGCTGCGCGCGGTCAGCGCGAAGGGAGCGACGATCGCCGAGACGATCAGCATGAAGACGAGCACGGCGACCAGCGCGAAGCCCGCATTCTTGTCCGCGGAGCGATCAGCCATCGCCGCCTCCGGCGGGAACTGTCGGCGGCGCTGGCGGGTAGAGCAAGATCCGGGCCGATTTTCCGCCCCGCTCCAGGATCGCCGCATCCTTCTCGACACCGGACACCGTCCAGCCGTCGATGGTCTCGCCATTGCCATACCAGTTGGCCGTATCGGCTCCTGCCGATTTGAGCAGGACACGGGCGCGGGCGCCATTGATGCTGATGCCGAGCAGGGCGGGCGCGGGAAGAGGCGCAGCACTTGCTACCGGCTGGGCCGGCGGGGTGGGATCCGAGGCCACTTGGGCAGGCGCCGGCGCCCCTTCGGCGACGGGGACGAATTTGCGCCGCGTCGGCGTGAACAATGGGCGCGCGAAGGTCTCGGCAAAACCGGTGCTATCGGCCGCGGCCGGCAGACCCGTGGCGCCGGCCTGCGCTTCGCGTATGTTGCGCTGCGCCGATGGCGCGGTCGGCGAGATGTCGACCGGCGTTTCGTAGAGCACGACATTGGTCAGCGCCAGCGCGACGGCGGCAAGACCGAGACCGAGCGCTGCCACGGGCCGGATCATGGCGCGGCCCCTGCCGCGGCCGTGGCCATGCCCGGCGGCAGCGCGCCATAAAACAGCACTTCGGCAAAGATCTCCGGCTCGACATTGGGCGCTTCGGAAGGGGCGACGTTGGTGACCCGCAAGGTGGCTTCGCGGACGAACAGCACCGGCAGCGTGGTCTCGAGGCCGAGCATGAAGCCGTGCACGCCTTCCAGCGTGCCCGAAACATTGGCGCGCAGGCCGAGATAGGCGACGCCGTCCTCGTTAAGCGCCGGCGCGTTGCCGGCCGACAGCACCACCACCTTGTTCGAGGCGGCGATCGCGTTCAGCCTCGTCTGCAGGGTGCCGCGGATGACCGCCTCGCTCTCGCCGGACAGGAACTCGCCATTGCCGGCGGCGGCGGCCGGCGGGGCGGAGGCCTCCATCGTCTTGGCCAACGCCACCACGGCCTCGATCTGGCCCAGCGTCTCGCGTTTCTGGTGGATGCCGGCGTTTGCCGAAGCGACGCTGCCCAGCGCGGCAAAGATCAGCCAGCCGGTCACCAGCACGCCGAAGGCGGCGATCGCCAGGGCCAGGGAGCGGCGGACCAGAAGCCGGCTGTTGAGGATCGCGCTCAGCATTGGTTCAGGGCTCCTCCACCTTGGCCGTGATGGTGAAGTGCTCGCCGGTCTGGCCCGGAACCCTGGTCACCGGCGAAGAGAATTCCGGCGCGGAAAACAGCGGCGAGGCGTCGATGGGCTGGATTAGGTCGGCGGCGGAGGTGGCGAAGCCGGTGATCGTCAGCTGGTCGCCCTTCGAGGAAAGATCGCTCACCCAGGCGCTGTCGGGCAAGAGCCGCGTCAGCTCGGCCAGGATGCGCACCACAGGCACAGTGTTCTTCTTCTCGGCGCGCAGCTTTTCGGTCTGCTCGAGCTCGGCCTGGCGCTTCTGCAGCGAGGCCCGCGCCTTCCTGGCCTCGACCTGGGCGCTGGCGATCTCATCGTCGAGCACGCTGCCGGCCTGCCAGCTTCGCCACTGCGCATGGCCGTAGGTCGCGGCAAGGGCAAGGAGGACGATTGCGACGGCAGCGGGCCAGACGCGGCGCGTAAACCGGTCGCGCGCCCTGGCGGGCCAGATCGCCGCCAGGCTGAGTGGGTCCGGCCGCAGGATCCGTTCGGCATCGGCGATGGTCAGCGAGGCGAGAGTGCCGCCGACCGCCCGGATCGCTTCTAGCGCCGGCGCCAGGGTTTTCTTCTTGACGACGAAATAGGACGAGCCGCCTTCGGCCTCGTCGGCAAAGACGATATAGACGTGCGACGGGTCGATCGGCGTCGAGCCCATCAGGTCGAGCTCAGCCATGTCGCGCGCCTGCCGCACCGGCAGCCGTCGCGCACCAAGCCGCCGCTTCAGCAGAAGCGCGCTGTCGATCCGGATCGCGACGGAAGGGTGCCTGCGGCCGGAGCGCAGGAGTGCGGCGATTTCGTCCGAGGTCGCATCGAGCGGCAGCGGCGGCGACTGGAATTCCGGCCCGCCCGTCGCCAGCACGCGGATGCCGTCATCGGCCATGGTGATGGTGCAGTCGAAAGGTTTCGGCTGTGTTGGCTTACGGGCAAGGCTCATCCAGACAGCGCGAAGCTCATCACGCCACCAGTCGAAGCCATCCAGAAGCTGTGCCTTATACGTCACCATGACGCCCCACCCCGCGCGCCCCGGCTGATTCTCGGCCGGGCGTGCCATTTGCAGTTTATAGAGGGTGTTGGGAACGCGTGTGGAACAAAAGGGGTGGGCGGAATTAGTCACAGGTTTATGGTTCGTGAGACCTTTTCAGGCTTAAGCGCGATCGCCGCGAGCACGAGCGGCTGCCCAAGAAACGAGTCGGCACTGCTCCAAGCGCCTTGCGGCCAAGAACGAGACTGTAGTGGACTCTATAGGCCCATCACTCATGTTCATTGTATCGTCGATAGAATTGACGGCCCTCCCAACTTTCTTGATATGCTTCAGCAATAGTATGGGCTATATCGCTGCGAGCCAGCGCAACGTCTCCCCCAAAAATACTTTTAACTCTTTCGTTAGCAAGCGCTCTAAATTCTTGCCAGCGTAACTCATGAGCCGCCAGTTCAACCAGCTCTCTTGGGACGCTTCCTTCGTCCAGCCCCGACGGATCACGGTTTTTGAGGGTATCCTTCACCATCAAAAGGAAATCTTCCCTGAGGGGTGGGACCTCCCTAAGGAGGTCAATCACATCAAAGAATGAAGATTCAGCTCTATCAACTCCAAACCCTGCATTCAGGATTTGAGATGAGTTGTGAATCAGGATCCTTAGCAACTTTTTAGAGTATTCTAGATCCATCAATAAGCCTTCTCAGCGTATTTGCCCGTTGCGTCAAAACCGGCGCGATTAAGGAATTACGGTGACAGTGCACTATTTTGCTTCGGTCGCCTGCCGCGCTTGCCCGGCTTCACCGCTTTCCCGATCTGCGCGGCGATCCGGCCCAGAAACGCGTCGCTGCCCACCGGCCTGCCGACGCTCTCGGCTTTGCGCAAAGCGTCGAAAGCCGCGGCATCCATTTCGACAAGATCGAACAGGCCGGCCATTGATGGCAACCGGTCCTTGATCGGCTCCAGATCCGTGACGCCGTCTGGTTCGCCCGTCAGATGCGCCCGAGCGCTTGACCAGGGCCAGTCGACCGCCCGCTCCACCAGCCGCGCACGGACGGGATTGAGCCCGACGTATCGTACCGCCGACAGAAGGTGATCCTCGTCCATCGCGACGGCGCCGAACCGGCCTTGCCAGAAATGCCCGGTCTTCTTTTGCCGCGCATGGATGGTTCCCGCATAGATGCGATGCACCTTAGCGAGCGCGCGCCGCAGGCCATCGGCATCGGTGGGCGTCAGGATCAGATGCACATGGTTCGGCATCAGGCACCATGCCCAGATGCCGACATCGGCAGGCCGGCAATGCTCGACCAGAAGGTTCCGATAGAGCGCATAGTCTTCAGGTGTGAAAAACACCTTGGCGCGTCCATTGCCGCGCTGCGTGACGTGGTGTGGCAGACCGGGAACGACGATGCGGGCAAGCCGAGCCATATGTTCAATCCAGGGCGGACGGGCTTCAATCGGGACTATGATGGAAAATTAGTGCACTGTCACCGCAATTCCCAATTTTTCGTCCCTCCTTCGGCATCGGTGAGAGCACCAACAAAATTGATGCAGTGTTGCCGCAGCGTTCAAGGGTGCCAATGATATCCGCGATGTAGTCAATCTATACGCTAATTATCTGAGTATTAAATGAAATATGACCATAGTACGACGGTCTATTATTCCACTAATGCCGAAAGACTCCCAAAAATCTTAAACAACTCTTCATCAAACAACTTCTTGTAATGCTCAATATTACCCGAGACGCCGTATCCCATTGCTACATCAAAAAGTTGACTGATTGGCCAAATCAGCATGATAATTCTATAGTTTTCTTTATGATCTTTTCCAAATTCTATTTTTCTCACTGCCGCCAAGGCTCGGTTCGCAGCAACATCGTCAAACTCTCTCTGGTGAAGTTTCACAAAAAAGCCAACTTCAACCGAGAACAACTCGTTTTCGATTTCGTGCGAGCTGATCATTCACCTATCCTCGATATAGCCTGAGCGGGAACATGACCGTCGATCAAAACTTCTTGATCGGCTCGTGCGAAATTTTTCGCCGACGGAAAATTTCGTCCAGGATCATCTTTTGGAAATTCGCCATTCGATACGTCTACAACCCGTGTCTTGACTTTGGACAAGTCGATACGAACAACATTTGAGACATCCCCCTTTGCATACTTGCCGATCGCGACAGCAGGGCTTTTAGTAGTCGAAATCCAATTAGAGCTCTGCATATTCGTGCCTAGCATAACGTGTTTCGAGGGAAATACGTTAGCCATACGATCCCTCGCGAACAACCCTACTGAGGGATCCTCGCCAGGTGCTAAAGCGCGATAGACAAATTTACCGGCATCCTCTTCATCATCTTTCGTTAGGCCGAGATCTTTGGCAAGCCTCTCGCCAAGAGCCTTCAGCGAGTCGACACGAGTTTTATGTCCCGCTACAAGCGGTTCAAGTCCAGCCGGGCCCACGTCAACCGGGCCTTGAGGTATGGCGAGTTGACTTACCTTATCGCAGTCGCAGTCTTTCTTGTCGGCAAACGCGCCAGGGAATGAATTCGCAACATCTTGATCGCTTGTGCTTGGGTCAGACGACGCGTCAGATCGCGAATCACCGCCCTCCTTAGCGCTATTTACCAATCCCGCTGCGCTGTCGTCCGCGAGGCGAATGGCCATTGTTGTCGGCCTTGTTGACTGGGTCGTTCTGGGCATACGCATATCGGTTCGTTCCTACGCCGGGCAGCGTCGTGTCCCAGTCGTCAGGAGAGATGAAGCGTCCGAGCACCGGATCCATATACCGTGCATTGAGGTAGAGCAGTCCGGTTTCCGGATCGAAGCGCTCGCCGATATAGCTCTTCTGCGTCTGGAAGCCTGAGTTGAGCCGCTCGCCGTATGTGGCGTAGTTGGTGGCTTCAGTGATGGCGCCTGAGCTGTCGGTGACCATGCGCACCGAGGCCAGGGGATCGCGGTGCAGGAAGTATTTTGTGGCGCCGACCACCTTGATGTCCGGATGCGGATAGCGGGTGTAGACCTCCGAGCCAGGGATGGCCGGATCGATCTCTATCGCAGCGTCGGGATAGAGGGTGGTGGCAAAGGTCGAGGCCTTCTTCGCTCGTGCGCCGTCAGGACCGTAGCTGAGGTTGACGGTGTTGGAAGCGAGCGTGACGGTCTTGAGCCGATTGGCCTCGTCCCAGGTCAGCGTGCGATGTCGCGGCCATTGCCCATCAGGATCAGGTCCGGACGGGTCTCGTAGTAGAAGCTGATGCTGGCGCCGTTATAGGTAATGCTCGCCGGATAGCAGGTCGGGCTGCCGGGCAGGTATAGCTGTAGGTGACCGTGTTGCCGTTGGTGTCGGTGGCAGAGGTCAGCAGCCACCGGTAGCTGAAAGCAAGATCATAGGCCGGCGTGCCGGCTGTCGGATTGAGGTTGGCGACCGCTCCGACCGAGCGGAAGGTCGAAACCGTGCCGTCCCTGTCGGTCACCTTCCATTCATTGGTGGTGCTGTTCAGCGCAATGCGGCGATAGCTTTCATTCTCGGTCGCATGGGTGCCGCCGGTCGAGCATGACGGCGAGACCATGCCGGCCACACAGGCGACCATCGCCTGGCTATCGAGCAGAAAAATGTCATTGGCATCATAGGCCGGCATGCCATAGCCGGGCGTGGGCGCGCTCGATGACGTCGATGCCGTCCAAGCCCCAGGCGTAACCCAGCCAGCCCTGATAGAGGCCGCTAAGCTTGGTCTTGCGCGAGGAATTGTAGTTGAGCGCGACCTGCGGCTCGATTCCATGAAAGACCGGCACGTCGAAGGCGACCGAATAGCCGAGATTGCCGTTGCCTGCGGCCTTCGGCAGATCGACCTTCGGCGTGCCGATCGCTTCAGGATCGCCGCTCGTGGTTGTTGTCGTCGTGGCGGCCGTGGCCGCCATCGTCTGCGCCGCCGGCTCCCCAGGTGCAGCCTCCGCATCGCCGGTCTTGGCCGCTTCGCCGGTTGTCTTCGTTCCAATCGTCTTTGTTCCGGTCGTCTTGCTGTCGGCGGCCTTGCTGCCATCCGTGGCGATCGAGCCATCAGCATTTTTGGCATCATCCGGCTTGGCGCCGACCTTGGACGCCGCATCCGGGCTGCCGGTGACTTCTGGGGTGCCGGAACCGCTGGCCTGCGGCTGATCCGTCGTTCCTGGAGTGGGCTGCGCGCCTGAGCCGAAGCCTGCTCCGCCATTGCCAAGACCATTTGCCGGCGTATATGTATTGCCCGAAGAGCTTTGCGCCTGCTGCGCACGCGCCATTATGCCTTCACTTCGGCTAATATAAGAGACTGCAGAAATATCCGCGCCGACAACGCCAGCGGCAAGAACAGCCGCGCCAACAAGCAACCGCTTCATGATCACCCCCGAGCAAGTTGCTTATCGATACTCAGTTCACACTTATGTGATACGACGCAATCTCGTCATAAGGAAGTTATCCACAGGAATATTGGATATACTTTGGCCAACCACTAATTTCGCGTTCGAAAGGTCCTTCCAGGCGGTAATCTCACGATGTCCCGCAATCGTTGGTCTTCGAGACAGGCAGATTTGACTAACAGTCAGAAACGCGCCCGTATCGTTGAAAAGTCAAATTGCGCTTCGGAAAGTGGATGGCGCTTTCTGAACAGGCTTGGCTTTCCGTCTTACCTGGATTCTCAGTTCCCGTCTTTACGGTCCTCTGCAGGTTCCCGTAAGGGCGGTGTGTCAAGATGTGACGGCCGTGTCCGCGTAGGTCATTCGCCAGGTATCATTTGCCGTCCAGCCGACGGGATTCCGACAATACCACGGCTTTGCTTTCCGTCACGCAGCAGCGAAGCAACGAGCGGGCGGCAAACAGATGCGCAGATCCCACTTTTGCGCTGCTACGAGACTAGTTGCGGGCCCAGCATGTCTCGCGGGTTCTTTGCCGGCTCCAGCAATGGTTGGAAACCCGTAGTCTCAGAGCCGGCTGTGCGCCGCCGATGGACGTGAAGGCCGGCTATTCGATCGCCTACCAGGCGGAAGTTGAGGCTGCGACAGCGGCTTTGAAGATCCAGGATAGACTTCCCCGTACGCCTGCACACTCACTTCTCGGCGTTGTCGCCAAGCTGGAGATAATTGTCGGCGCGGATCGCGACGACGACCCGACAGATTTTCCCTGGCCACACATCGAATCGGTCCTGCGTGATTTGAAGGCAGTCGCCGGGAGCGTGCCACTTGAGCGGCCCGACCGATCCATCGCTCAGGCGGATTGTCGACGGTATCAAGCCATAGCCGCCGATCTGATCGGTCTCGGAAAGAACGCGGCTGATCTCCCGCTTGTCAGGAACCGGCCGTTGTTGTCCGATACAGAGTAGAAAAGGATACGCAGGCGCACATAACGGCCATTCGGCGCTGAGGCGATTTCCCCCATCTTTATCCCGATGCAGATATGCTCGGGACAAAAACGGTGAAAGCGGCGCGCCGTCCTGCGAAACGCGGTGTCAGACGCGATGCAGAGGCCGATCTGTTTTCGCGGCGGCGCGTTGTTGACGAGGCCTTCCTGGAACGAACGGCTCGCTTGTTTGAGGCTCGCATGGGGAGGTCGGTCTCAAGCGAAGATGCATGGCAAATCGTCGACAGTATCGGCGGCTTCTTCCGCATCCTTGCCGAATGGGAACGGATTGACCGGGGCAATAGCTGGCGATTCATGATTACTTTGACGGCCTTCGCGTTTGCGGCCGTGCGATGAACAGGGAGGCGTCGCAGATGAACCAGCGCGTTGGATGCATCGCCAAGCCCGCAGGCCTTGTAAAGGCGCTGCTATACGCGCGCGTCTCTTCCAAGGAGCAGGAGAAGGAAGGCTTCTCCATCTCGGCGCAATGCAAGCTGCTGCGGGACTACGCCCTGCAGCAGCGGTTCGACATTGTCCAGGAGTTTATCGACGTCGAGACGGCCAAGACCAGTGGCCGGACAAACTTCACCGAGATGGTCAAATATCTGCGAAAGCATCCCGGCATTCGAAGCATCCTCGTCGAGAAGACCGACCGGCTCTATCGCAACCTGAGGACTGGGTGACTCTCGATGAACTGGATGTAGAAATCCACCTTGCCAAGGAAGGTGTGACGCTATCGCGAGACTCGCGCTCATCTGAAAAATTCATGCACGGCATCAAAGTCTTGATGGCCAAGAACTATATCGACAACCTGTCGGAAGAGGCCCGCAAGGGGCAGATGGAGAAAGCGGAGCAGGGCATCTGGCCGACTAGGGCACCGCTGGACTATGTCAACACCACGGGCAAGGATGGCAAAAAGGTAATCGAGCCGCATCCTGAACTGGCTCCAGTCGTCACACAGCTGTTCGAGCGCTACGCAACCGGCCAGTATTCACTCAAACCCTGGCCAAGGCCGCCCATGGCGATGGGCTGATCTATCCCAAGAGCGGCAATCCGGTTCCGGTCAGCGCCGTGCATATGATCCTGCGCAACCGGCTCTATACGGGACTATTCCAGTGGAACGGCAAATTGCACCAGGGCAAACACGAACCGCTCGTATCGATCGAGCTATGGGAGCGGGTCCAGGGCGTTCTGACGGGCCGCAATTCGGTCCCAGCCCACCCGATAGGAAACGAGTTCGCCTTCACCGGCCTGATGAGCTGCATCGAATGCGGCTGCGCCGTCGTGGCGGAGATCAAGAAGGGCAAATACGTCTACTATCACTGCACGGGGCATACCAACAAAGGCCGGGGCGGATACGGTGATTGCCGCCGCAAATACGTCCGCGAGGGCGCTCGGCATGGACTGCCCGGCAGAGCGCTACACGCCCTCAACGCGCCCCTACACTGGCTTGCCAGAGCTCGACTATCCGTTTCACGATAAGGCCGTCACCGTCACCACCTGCGGTCGCATCTGCTACAATCGCAAGAAGATCAACCTTAGCCTCGTCTTTGCCGGCCAGACCGTCGGCATCAAACAGATCGAAGACCATATCTGGCTTGCCAGCTTCATGGACTATGATTTGGGGTACTTTGATGATGAGACATTCAGGCTCGAACCACTCCACAACCCCTTCGGGCCAAAAGTGTTACCCATGTCTCCGGTATAAACCGTAACCTATGTGTCCGGAACGGACCGAGTCCAGTTTGGCTGGGGCGCCAGGATTCGAACCTGGGAATGTCGGTACCAAAAACCGATGCCTTACCACTTGGCGACGCCCCAGCAGGCGGGCATGCCGCGCTGCGCGCGGCCTTATAGGACGAGGCGGCGCAAAGCTCAATGCCGGGAGATCAACTAAAATCGGCAGTGAGGCGGGGCCGCCATTTCCGGCCAGTTCGTCGCCGATCGCCCGGCGGTGGATCGTAAGCCGCACGCGTCGCGCGGCAGCTTCGGGCGGTGCGGGCGCGGGAGCGGCTCAGCTCCGCGTTCAGGGAAGCAGGCGATGCATCCTTGCCTAGGCCTGGGCCACGCGCGCGCGGCAATCCTCCAGGACGGCCGCAAGCGTATCCTCGAAGGGATGCTCGGGCGCCCAGCCGAGCAGGGTCCGGGCGCGGGTGGCATTGCCGACGATGCATGGCAGATCGCTCGGCCGCAGCCGCAGCGGATCCTGCTCCGTGACGATCTTGACGCTGCTGCGGGCCAGCAGCCGATCGAGGATGTCTCCCATCCGCCAGGATAGGCCGGACGCAAGATTGAAAATGGCGTTCGGCGCAAGATCGCGGCTCTTCAGAACCGCGCGCGCATAGGCGTTGGCGATGTCACGCGCATCCAGGAAATCGCGCCTCGCATCAAGGTTGCCGACGCGGATCACCGGCGGAGCCAGGCCTGCTTCGATCCGGGCGATCTGCATGGCGAAGGCCGGCACGGCAAATGCCTCGGTCTGGCCCGGGCCCGTATGGTTGAAGGGGCGCATTCGGACACACTTCAACCCCTGGCGCGAAAGCGCGCCGAGCGCGAGGTCGGCCGCGGCCTTGGTCACGGCGTAGTCGTCGATCGGAGCAAGCAGCGTGCCTTCGTCGAGCGGGCGTCCGGTCTTGGCGCTTTCGCCATAGACCAGGCCCGATCCGACATGAACCAGCCAGCAGTCCGGTGCCTTGTCGAGGATGGCATGGGCCACGTTGAGCGCGCCGTCCACATGAATGCGCCATGTGTTGCGGGGATCGGCCTGGGCGGCACCCAGGGCCGCGACCGCCGCCATGTGAATGACATGGGTGGGCTGGTGACGGGCAATGGCATCATGGACGGCGGCCGGATCGGTCACGTCCAGTTCTTCGACCTGGCCGAAAGCGGGATGCGGTCCACCATCCTTGGAGGTCGCGGCAATGACAATTTCGCCGCCGCAAATCCTGCGCAGCGCGTCGCCCACATAGGGCCCGACGAAACCGTTGGCGCCGGTTATCAAA
Source organism: Mesorhizobium sp. B2-8-9 (assembly GCF_006439475.1). Classification (NCBI taxonomy): domain Bacteria; kingdom Pseudomonadati; phylum Pseudomonadota; class Alphaproteobacteria; order Hyphomicrobiales; family Phyllobacteriaceae; genus Mesorhizobium; species Mesorhizobium sp. B2-8-9. Next base: position 24,601 of record NZ_VFTQ01000033.1, read on the forward strand.
ACGCGCATGCCGGCCTCACGGACCACGACGAATTGTCCGCATGCGGATGCGTGGCGGAAGACTGTGCGTCAAGTCATCGACCTGTTGATGCAAGAGCTTCCTTTCAATTCCTGGCAGCCGAGTGGCGCGCCAGATCGGCGTCCACCATTTCGCGGATCATATCCTCCAGGGAGATCGTCGCTTCCCATCCGAGCTTCGCCTTTGCCTTGGCCGGATTGCCGCGAAGGATTTCGACTTCCGCCGGCCTGAACAGGTCGGGATCGATGACAAGATGGTCATCCATCTCCAGCCCGACATGTTCAAACGCGATTCTGCACATATCGCGCACCGTCGTCGTCCTGCCGGTGGCGACCACATAGTCATCTGGCTGATCCTGCTGCAGCATCAGCCACATGGCGCGGACATAGTCCTTGGAGTGGCCCCAGTCGCGCTTGGCGTCGATGTTGCCCAGGCGCAGTTCCCTTGCCAGGCCCTTCTTGATGCGCGCGACGGCGTCCGTGACTTTGCGTGTCACGAATTCGATGCCGCGAAGCGGCGATTCGTGATTGAACAGGATGCCGCTCGAAGCGTGCAGGCCGAAGCTCTCGCGATAATTGACGGTGATCCAGTGACCATAGACCTTCGCCACCGCATAGGGAGAGCGGGGATGGAAAGGCGTGGTCTCCGACTGCACCGGCTCCTGGATAAGGCCGTACATCTCCGACGACGACGCCTGGTAGAAACGCGCCTCGGGGATCTCGAGACGCAGCGCCTCGAGAACATTGGTGACGCCGATACCGGTGACGTTGCCTGTCAGGATCGGCTGCTGCCACGAGGATCTGACGAAAGACTGTGCGGCCAGGTTGTAGACCTCGTCTGGCCTTACGTCGCGCATGGTTCGACTAAGACCCGACAGGTCCGTCAGGTTGCCGTCCACGATCCGCACATCGTTTTCGATTCCCAGCCATTTCAGGCGCATGGTGTTGACGTCGGCTGTGCTCGACCGCCGCGCCAGCCCGTGGACTCGGTAACCCTTCGAAAGCAGGAGCTGGGCCAGATAGGCGCCATCCTGCCCCGTAATGCCGGTTATCAACGCCGTTCTTGTCATCGATGCTCTCAGGGCTCGAGCGAGACGTGGGGCACAAGTCCCCGTTATTGTAGAGCGGGCCGCGCCCCAAGCCTGCGGCGATCGCCGGCTCCGTCTTCGTTATACGGCTTCTGATTCATCTGCCAGTGTGGTGTCGCGCGCTCGTTCCAGCGCCATTGCCACAATCTTGCTCGCCCTGTCATGGCTGGCGGCCTCGGCATAGCACCGAAATTCGGGAGCGTTGCCGGAAGGCCGCAGATGGATGATCTCGCCACTGGTCATCCGTGCCCTGAGACCGTCGGTCTCATCGACGTCCAAGACGCTGCCGAAGGGGGCAAGGAAGTGCCGCAAGCCATCGCGGTACGCGAGCTTTCGCATCAAGCCGCGCGATTTCTCGACGGGGAAGTTCTCGAGCCGTTCGCTGGCGCAGACCGGAAGGCTCCAGGTTTCGCGCAGGCCGGAAAGCGATTTTCCGGTCGATGCCATCGTGCCCAGCACCGCCAGGATCGGCAAAAACGAATCCCGTGTCGGCAGCGCCGACAAAGCCTTGCCGTTCACCACGCAGTCCGACCCCAGAAGAACCCCGCCATTGGCTTCGAAGCCGACGACAATGCCGCCTGCCTGCCGCGCGGCGTCCATTTCCGCTATGACGAAAGGGGATCCGACCTTCGTTCTCCTGACGCCGAATCCGAAAGCCTCGGAGATGCCTGAATTGGAGGTGATCGGCGTCACCACAATGTCGGCCTTGAGGAACAGCGCCGTGGCCAGCCCGATCAGGTCGCCGCGGAACAGTTCGCCACTGTCGTCGATGACAAGCGGGCGATCGGCATCGGCGTCGGCAGAGAGCACGGCGTCGAATTCGAATTCGCGCACCCAGTCTTTCACCCTCACCATCGTTCCCCGGCCGACGGCTTCCGTATCGATGGGCACGAAGGTTTCCGTTTTCCCGACGGGGATCACCTCGGCGCCGTAGGACCGCAGGACCTCGACCAGCAGCTCCGCCGCAACCGTGCTGTGCTGGTAGACGCCGAGACGCATTCCGGAAAGGGCGCGAGGGGGCAGAATGCCATCGACACGATCTCGAAAGGCCGCGAGCGCCTGTTCATGGCCGGCTTGCCGGTCCGCATGGGCCGGAGGCCAGGGATATCGATCCGACAGTTCCGCGACGTGACGGGTGATGGCGGCCTCGTCCGCCTTGTCGATCTCGCCCCTCGGCCCATAGAATTTGATGCCGTTGCGGTCGGCGGGAATATGCGACCCGGTCACCATAAGCGCCGCGGCGCCGTCCAGGCGGGCATAAAAGGCGAGCGCGGGCGTGGGGATGGGACCGCAATCGACCGGCTGGAAGCCGGCCGCGGCCAATGCCGCCATGCAGTCTTCGGCAATCGTTGGACTGCTGTCGCGCAAATCGCGCCCGACGAAGACCTTGCCTTGCTGAAATCCGGTCGACCGCAAGCGCCGGGCGAAACCCTCGGTATAAAGTCCGCTTGGCCTTCCAACCAATTCGGAAGCCAAACCCCGAACGCCGCTTGAGCCGAATTTCATCAGTCTGCTTTGCTGTTGGAAGATTGCCGCCGCTCAATGGAATGAGCCCGGCTGCCCCCCGGCTGTCAACAGCAAAAACAACTCGAAATCCGCGTCTTTCCTGGAGCAATTCCAGGAAAAGTGTGAGCGGCTTTCCGTCCGGAATTGCGTAAAATCAAAGAGTTAGAGCGGTTTACCGTTTCAGTAAAACGGTGAAGCGCTCTAATGTCCCCAAACGGCCAGTTCGTTGCCGGCCGGATCGGTGAAATGGAATCGCCTGCCGCCGGGAAAGGCGAAAATCGGCTTGACGATGGTGCCGCCGGCGCTCTCCACCGCATCCAGCGTTTCCTCGAGGCTCTCGGAATAAAGCACCGGAAGCGGCTTGGCCGGCGCCTCGCCGGCATCCGCCTGGAAGCCGCCGTCGAGCCCTTCGGCAAAGGCGGAATAGGTCGGGCCGTAGTCGGTGAACGACCATGAAAAGGCGGCGCTGTAGAAAGATTTGACGCTGTCCAGCGTGCCGCCCGTCGCCGGCAGTTCAAGATAGTCGAGTTTTCCATTGAGTTTCATCACGCTACTCCACTGCGTTCCCGTTATGTTCTATATCGGTCGTTTCCCTCCAGCAAGTCTTTTTGACGCAGCTTTTGCTTAATCGATTGTAGCCGCAGTGGTTGCTTGCCGGTGCCTTGCCTTTCGCAGTGCAGCATCCTATCGCTCGGAGCGGGGAAGGCGGGAAACGGCCATCATCCGGATGTTTCTATCTCCCACGAACTGGAGGGCAAGCATGACCAAGTGGGTTTACACCTTCGGCGACGGCGCCGCCGAGGGCCGCGCCGGCGACCGCAATCTTCTCGGCGGCAAGGGTGCCAATCTGGCCGAGATGTGCAGCCTTGGGCTGCCGGTGCCGCCCGGTTTCACCATCACCACGGAGGTCTGCAACGCCTATTACGCCAACGGCCGCACCTATCCCAGCGGGCTCGAGACGGATGTCGTCTCCGCTCTCGACCATATCGGCCGGATTACCGGCCGCCGCTTCGGCGACCCGTCGAAGCTGCTTCTGGTCTCCGTGCGCTCCGGTGCTCGCGCTTCGATGCCCGGCATGATGGATACGGTGCTCAATCTCGGCCTCAATGACGAGACGGTCGAGGCTTTGGCCGCCGATTCCGGCGATGCGCGTTTCGCCTATGACAGCTACCGCCGCTTCATCCAGATGTATTCCGACGTCGTCATGGGCCTGGACCACGAAGTGTTCGAGGAGATCCTCGAGGACCAGAAAGCCAGCCTCGGCCATGAGCTCGACACCGGCCTGACGGCCCAGGAATGGCAAGGCGTGATTTCGCTCTACAAGGCCAAGGTCGAGGAAGAGCTCGGCAAGCCGTTCCCGCAAGATCCGCAGGAACAGCTCTGGGGCGCGATCGGCGCGGTGTTCTCGAGCTGGATGAACAACCGCGCCATCACCTATCGGCGCCTGCACGACATCCCGGAAAGCTGGGGCACCGCCGTCAACGTCCAGGCCATGGTATTCGGAAATATGGGCGACACGTCGGCCACCGGCGTCGCCTTCACGCGCAATCCTTCGACCGGCGAGAGGCAGCTCTACGGCGAATTCCTGGTCAATGCCCAGGGCGAGGATGTGGTGGCCGGCATCCGCACGCCACAGAACATCACCGAGGCGGCGCGCATCGCCGCCGGCTCCGACAAGCCGTCGCTGCAGAAGCTTATGCCTGACGCCTTCCAGGCTTTCGTCGACATCTCCGACCGGCTGGAAAAGCACTACCGCGACATGCAGGATCTCGAATTCACCATCGAGCGCGGCAAATTGTGGATGTTGCAGACCCGCTCCGGCAAGCGCACCGCCAAGGCTGCGCTGAAGATTGCTGTCGAGATGGCGAAGGATGGGCTGATCACCAGGGAGGAGGCGGTCGCCCGCATCGATCCGGCCTCGCTCGATCAACTGCTCCATCCGACCATCGACCCGAATGCCGCGCGCGATGTCATAGGCACGGGCCTGCCGGCGTCGCCCGGCGCCGCCACCGGCGAGATCGTTTTTTCCTCCAGCGATGCCGAGGACGCCAGGGCGCAAGGCCGCAAGGTAATCCTGGTGCGCATCGAAACCAGCCCGGAGGACATCCACGGCATGCATGCCGCCGAAGGCATCCTCACCACGCGCGGCGGCATGACCAGCCACGCCGCGGTGGTGGCACGCGGCATGGGCAAGCCCTGCGTGTCCGGCGCCGGCTCGCTGCGTGTCGACTACAAGGCCGGCACGCTGCTCTCGATGGGCCAGACTTTCCGCAAAGGCGACATCATCACCATCGATGGCGGCAACGGCCAGGTGCTCAAAGGGGCGGTCGCCATGCTGCAGCCGGAGCTGTCGGGCGATTTCGCCGCTATCATGGAATGGGCCGACGCCACGCGCCGCATGAAGGTGCGCACCAACGCCGAAACGCCGCTCGACGCCCGCATGGCGCGCTCTTTCGGCGCCGAGGGCATCGGGCTTTGCCGCACCGAGCACATGTTCTTTGATGGCGACCGTATCGTCGCCATGCGCGAGATGATCCTGGCCGACACCGAGAAGGACAGGCGTGCGGCCCTGGACAAGCTCTTGCCCATGCAGCGCTCGGACTTTCTCGAGCTGTTCGAGATCATGGCCGGCCTGCCGGTGACGATCCGCCTGCTCGACCCGCCGCTGCACGAATTCCTGCCGAAGACCGAGGCCGAGCTCGCCGAGGTCGCCTCCGCCATGAACGTGTCGGCCGACAAGCTCAGGCAGCGCACGGAAGCGCTGCACGAATTCAACCCGATGCTCGGCCATCGCGGCTGCCGGCTCGCCGTCTCCTATCCCGAGATCGCCGAGATGCAGGCGCGCGCCATCTTCGAGGCGGCGGTCGAGGCCGGCCACAAGGCCGGCGCGCTGGTCGTGCCGGAGATCATGGTGCCGCTGGTCGGCCTGGTGAAGGAGCTGCAATACGTCAAGGCGCGCATCGATGCGGTCGCGCAAAGCGTCATGCAGGAGACCGGCACCAAGATCGATTATCTGACCGGCACGATGATCGAATTGCCGCGCGCGGCGATCCGCGCGCATGTCATTGCCGAAGCGGCCGAATTCTTCTCCTTCGGCACCAATGATCTGACGCAGACCACGTTCGGCATCTCGCGCGACGATGCGGCGTCCTTCCTGGAAACCTACCGGCAGAAGGGCATCATCGAACAGGATCCGTTCGTGTCGCTCGACATTGACGGCGTCGGCGAGCTGGTGCGGATCGCGGCCGAAAAGGGCAAGGCGACGCGGCCGGGCATCAAGCTCGGCATCTGCGGCGAGCATGGCGGCGACCCGGCCTCGATCCGCTTCTGTGAGGAAGTCGGCCTCGACTATGTGTCGTGCTCGCCCTACCGCGTGCCGATCGCCAGGCTGGCCGCCGCGCAGGCGGCCGTGGCGGCAGCGAAGGGCGCGACAAAACGCGCCTGACATCCCGACACCTTACGGTTTTGTATGCAATGTCACGCGAACGTGCGCGTGACGGCCCTGAATCTCGACACCGTTCCAAGCGACTTTTCGACACCGAATTTATTTGTGTCGGAAAACCCATGTTGCAGATTTCCCCATCCGTTTACCGATCGATCCTAATCCTGCAGACCAAGTTCATTGGCGACATCGTGCTTGCCTCGGCGTTGGCGAAGAACCTGCAGCTTCAATATCCGGGCGTCAGGATCGTGTTTCTCTGCGAAGCCCATTTCGCCGGCTTCCTGACTGCCCATGGCATAGCTTCCGAGGTCGTCCCCTTCAGCCGGGCCAAGATGCGTGGCTCGCCGCTCGAGCGAGGGCGCGAGCTCTTCCGGATGGTGCGCACGTTGCGGCGGCACCGTTTCGACATGACCGTCGACATCACAGATTCCAAGACGTCGCGGATCATTTCCGGACTGGTCAACGCTCCGGTCAGGGTCGGCTATTTTCCGACGGAGCGGCCTTTGCGCTGGCACGAGCGTCAACCCGCCAACGTCAGGATGAAGCCGTTCGGATTCGGCAAGAAGCACTATCTCTACCGTTATTTGTCTCCGCTGGAGGCGCTGGGCATCGATCTGCGCGTCAGGGCGCCGGCCATCCGGCCGCTGTCCTTCGAGACGGCGCGCGTCTTGGCCTTGCTCGCCAGGCACCAGATCCAGCCAAACGCTTTTGTTGCGGTCCATGCCGGAGCAAGCTTCGCGGGGCGGCGGTGGCAGCCGGAACGCTTTGCCGAGACAATCGACAGAATCGTCCGCGAAACCGGTCTGCGCGTGGTCCTGGTCGGCGGTCCGGACGAGGTTGAGGCGACCGACAGGATCATGGCCGCGGCGAAGACGCCCGTCGTCAACCTGGCGGGCACGCTGCGGCTGGAAATGCTGCTGGCGCTGCTCAGGGAGGCGCGGCTGTTTCTCGGCAACGAAAGCGGACCGATGCATATGGCAGCAGCGGCCGGAACGCCGGTCGTCGGCCTGTTCGGCCTGACCAACCCGGTCCTTTGGGCGCCGGTCGGCGTGCCCAGCATTTCGTTGCGGCCATCGATGCCTTGCGACTGCGTCGGGGGCGACCTGTGCCGCCGGACCGACCCGAGCAAGGCATGCTGCGTCTGGCGCCTGGAAGTCGATCCGGTGGTGGACGCGGCGCTGGAACTCCTGGCGCGCACCGAGATGGTCCTGGAAGCCGCGGTCTGACATTTGCTGGAATTGCGGACCGCCCGCCGGCCGCGTCCCCCGCTTTGCGCAAGCCAGAAAAAGTGTGAAACGGTCAGGTCCTGGGACTTCGCCTTAGCCTTCCGTCCGGAATTGCGTCAAAGACGACGAAATAGCGCATTCTCCGCGGTTTCCGAGAAACGGTGAAACGCTCTATCCGCGCGCGAGAGTCCGATGGTCCGCGACCGTGTCGTCTTGTATAAGATCACGTGAAAATGCGCGTGATGGTTCCACATGTCGACATCTCAACCCAGCTTCGCGAACTCCGGTCTGTCCGGAGCTCAGACACCGATGTTGCGGGCTCCCTTTGCAGTCCGCTCGATCCTGATCTTGCAGACGAAGCACATTGGCGATCTCGTTCTTGCCTCCGCGCTGGCGAAGAACCTGCAGCTCGAATATTCCGACGCCCGCATCGTCTTCCTCTGCGACGCCCGCTTCGGCGGTCTCCTCACCGCCAACGGCATCGCCTCGGAGGTTGTGACCTTCCGCCGTTCCCATATGCGCGGCACGCCGCTGCTACGCCTGCAGGAACTCGTTCTCACGCTCTTTAAGTTGCGCCGCTACCATTTCGACATGGCCATCGACATCACCGACACCAAGACGTCGCGGTTCATCTTGGGGCTGGTCGGCGCACGGGTTCGCGTGGGATATCACCCGTCCGAAAGGCCCCTGGGTTGGTTTGCGCGCCAACCTGCCAATGTGAAGGCCAAGCCGTTCGGGTATGGCGAGCAGCACTTTCTCTATCGTTATCTTTCGCCGCTGGAGGCACTTGGCGTGGACTTGCGCGCGCGGGCTCCCGCCTTCCGGCCGCTGCCGTTCGAGACGACGAAAGCCTTGGCGCTGCTGGACAAGCTGCACCTTCGGCCGAACGCCTTTGTCGCGGTGCATGCCGGGGCAAGCTTCCCTGGGCGCCGCTGGCAGCCCGAGCGCTTTGCCGCCGCAATCGATCGGATAGCGGCCGAAACCGGTCTCGACGTCGCCCTGGTCGGCGGCCCGGACGAGAACGAGGTGGCCGAGAAGATTCTGGCGACTGCGAAGACGCCGATCGTCAACCTGGTCGGAGCGCTCCCGCTCGAAACGTTGCCGGCGCTGTTCAAGCAGGCGCGGCTGTTTCTCGGCAACGACAGCGGCCCCATGCACATGGCTGCCGCAGTCGGCACTCCCGTCGTCGGCCTGTTCGGCCTGCAGAGCCCGATCCACTGGGGGCCAGTCGGCGCGCCGAGCGTCGCGGTATGCCCGTCCATGCCTTGTGACTGCGTCGGTGGCGACCTGTGCGAACGGCCCGACCCCAACAAGGCATGCTGCGTCTGGCGTCTGGAGGTCGACGCCGTCGTCGAGGCAGCGCTCCAGTTGCTGGCCCGAACCGAGATGCCTCTGGAAGCAGCTGTATAGGCGAAAGCAAATTTTCGCGATTGCTGTTTTTACGCTGTTTGCCGTCCCGATTTTCGCCTAGATGCCGGTCTTCTAGAGACAAGTTTTTGGCGCGGCGCGAAGGATGATGCCGAGCCTGCCGATGTGGAATGAATGATGGGTCTGCTTCGAAACTCCCTTTGCGCGATGGCGCTGTTCGCGGCGTCGGCGGGCAATGCCGCGACGCTGCTCGAACCGACGCTGCATCTGAAGCCGCAGGGCGTTGAAGGCGGCGGTCGCGTCGCCTTGACGCTCGATGCCTGCGGCGGAACGACTGACACAAGGATACTTTCGGCGCTTGTCGACAACAGGATACCGGCGACGATCTTCGTTACCGGCATCTGGCTGAAGCGCAATGCCGAGGCCGTCGAGATCATGCGGGCGCATCCCGACCTGTTCGAGCTGGAAAATCACGGCGGCCGCCACGTTCCGGCGGTCGATACGCCGCGGAAAATCTTCGGCATCCGCAGCGCCGGCAGCCCGGACGCCGTGCAGGCCGAGGTTGAATCCGGCGCCGCCGCCCTGGCCGGCGCGGGCGGCCCTGCGGCAAAATGGTTCCGCGGCGCCACCGCCGAATACAGTCCCTCGGCGATCGCCATGATCCGCAGGCTGGGCTTCAAGATCGCAGGCTTCTCGGTCAATGGCGACGGCGGTTCGCTGCTCGGCGCGAAGGAAACGGCGCGCCGCATCGGCGCCGCCAAGGACGGCGACGTCATCATCGCCCACATCAACCAGCCGACCCATGCCGCCGGCGAGGGCGTGGTTCAGGGCTTACTGGCCTTGAAGCAGAAGGGCATGACCTTTGTACGCCTCGACGATGCCGAGGGCGTTGGCAATGACGGCACCACCGATTGAGAGCGCGGCGCGAGGGTGGCGACCGCTGAATTTTGGCGGCCACCTCCTTCCGAGATCGACCTAGCGCCCCTCCCTTTACGGCTCAGTCCGGCGTGGCTGCGACCGTCACCTTGTTCGTGTAGAACGCGCCGTGATTGCGGATCTCGACCATTTCGTCGAACGGATGCTCATAAGCCCACATCGCGTTCTCGCCGGCTTCGCCGGCCGGCTGGACGCTCCAGTAGCTGGCATCGCCCTTGTATGGGCAATGTGTCGAATGGTCGGTCGGGGTGAGCTTGCCGAAATCGATATCGTCGAACGGGATGTAGAAGACGGCCGGGTAAGGTGGCTCCGAGAGAACCTTTGCCGCAGTCGATGTGGCGATGATCCTATCGTCGGCGCGGACCGTGACGGTGCCGCGATAAGGTTCGACGGTGATCACCTTGTCCGGGTTGCGCTGGAAGCCGGGGGCTGGATTGGCAAGCTTGTCCATGAATGGTCTCCTGGAGCAATTCTAGAAAAAGTGCGAAGCGGTTTTCCGTCCGGAATTGCGTCAAACAAAGAGAGAGCGTTTCGTTGTTTCCGCGAAACGGTGAAACGTTCTCAGGGGAGACTTACATGTGTCGGGCAGGCGGGTCGCGCAAGCGCGCGTCACGCTTGGCGTCATCACCATTCATTGAACGTCTGCTTCCGGTCGTCAGGCGGCCGTCTTGAAGGCGTCCATGAGGCCGGCATAGGCGGCGGCAATGCCCGCGACCGGATTGGTGCTTCTCGCCGCCGTCTCGACCTTCAGCGCGCCGCCGGTGGTCGGCAGCGTGAGCAGCAGGAACTGACGATTGTCGGCGTTGCCGATGCAGGCCGCGGCGACATGCTCGCCCTCGGCGCCGTTTTCAACGCGCATCTTGAACAGCAGCGTTCCGCCGACGGCCTCCAGCGCACCGCCGACGACTTCGGCAAATTCATCTTCGGAAACGGTTTTGATGTCCGGCGTCAGATCGTCCAGACTTTCGGCAAGCGTGCTTTCGAGGGCTTTTTCGTCGAGCTGCGCGTCCATGCGAATCTCTCCATTCGCCAATCTCACCCAGCCCGTTAACGAAGCTTAACGGCGACGATGGCCGGATTATGGCGGTTTTCCCGGTCCTTCGATCCATCCACTGGCTTCCGACTTATGGCGGCTGGACAAACCGCCGGTTCGTTTCACAATGCGTGAAACAAATGACGCGAATGCGCAAAGGGAGGAATTGATGCTTGGATTGATGCAGGAATGGCCGCTGCTTTGCCATAAGCTGCTCGACCATGCGGAACGCCAGCACGGCAGCCGGGAGGTCGTGTCGCGTTCGATCGAAGGCCCGATCGTGCGCACCAGCTATGCCGAAATCCATCACCGTTCGCTCAAGGTGGCGCAACGGCTGGAGCGTGACGGCTTCAGGCTCGGCGACCGCATCGCGACCCTTGCCTGGAACACCGCCCGCCATATCGAGGCCTGGTACGGCATCATGGGCATCGGCGCGATCTATCACACGCTCAACCCGAGGCTTTTTCCCGAGCAGATCGCCTGGATCATGAACAATGCCGAGGACAAGGCGATCTTCGTCGACCTGACCTTCGTGCCTATCCTGGAAAAGATCGCCGGCGCGGTCCGATCGCTGCGACGGGTTATCGTGCTGACCGACCTGGCGCATATGCCGCAAACGTCGTTGCCGAACGCCGTGGCCTACGAGGAATGGCTGGCCGAAGCCGACGGCGCCTTCGCCTGGAAGACGTTCGACGAGAACACCGCCGCCGGCATGTGCTACACGTCGGGCACGACGGGCGACCCGAAGGGCGTTCTCTACAGCCACCGCTCCAATGTTCTTCACGCCATGATGGCCGCCATGCCCGACGCCATGGGCATGTCCACCCGGGACGTGATCCTGCCAGTCGTGCCGATGTTTCACGCCAACGCCTGGGGGCTCGGCCAGAGCGGTCCGATGATCGGCGCCAAGCTGGTGATGCCGGGCTGCAAGATGGACGGCGCCTCGATCTATGAACTGCTCGACACCGAAAAGGTGACGTTCAGCGCCGCCGTGCCCACCGTCTGGATGATGCTGCTGCAATATCTTGAGGAGACCGGCAAGAAGCTGCCTCACCTGAAGAAGGTCGTCATCGGCGGGGCGTCCTGTCCGCGCGCCATAACCGCCAAGTTCCAGGACAATTACGGCGTGCAGGTGGTGCATGCCTGGGGCATGACCGAGATGTCGCCGCTGGGCACCCTCTGCACGCTGAAGCCGCAATATGAGGCGCTGACCGGCGAGGCGCGGCTCGACGTGCAGGGCAAGCAGGGTTTTCCCCCCTTCGGCGTCGAGATGAAAGTGACGGACGACGACAACAACGCGCTGCCCTGGGACGGCAAGACCTTCGGACATCTCAAGGTGCGCGGCCCTGCGGTGGCCCGAGCCTATTATGGCGGCGCCGGCGCCGAACAGTTCGACGCCGATGATTGGTTCGACACCGGCGACGTCGCCCATATCGACGCCAGCGGCTATATGCAGATCACCGATCGCGCCAAGGACGTCATCAAGTCCGGCGGCGAGTGGATATCGACCATCGATCTCGAGAACCTTGCCGTCGGCCATCCGGACGTTGCGGAGGCAGCGGCCATCGGCATCCCGCATTCCAAATGGGGCGAGCGGCCTTTGCTCGTCGTCGTGCGCAAGCCCGGCAAGGAGCCGACCAAGACAGACATCCTCGCCTTCATGAGCGGCAAGGTGGCGAAGTGGTGGATGCCCGACGACGTCGCCTTCGTCGGCGAAATTCCGCACACCGCCACCGGCAAGATCCAGAAGACCAGTTTGCGTGCCCAGTTCAAGGATTACCGCCTGCCGACGGATTGACGAAAAATGTTCGATCTTTCGGCTTCAAGCCGGCGCCAAAAACCTCTAAGTCTCGGTTCGGACTGGGGTAATGCGGCAGACAATGGCTACAATTCCTGAACGGCAGACGTCGAAGGCGGCCGGCTGGTCGCGGCGGATCGGGGCATTCTCTTTCGTCCTTTTGCTCACCGCCGTTGCCGCTTACAGGCTGGGTCTCGTCGAGACGCCGCCTTTCCTGTGGGTCCTGGCGCTCGTGGCGCTGCTGGCTGCGCTTGCCCTGTTGCTGGCCGGTCTCGGCCTGGCCAGGGTCTGGAGCTTCGGCGATCGCGGCGGCCGCGATCTCTCCATCGGCGCGCTGCTGGCGCTGCTGGTGCTGGCACCCTACGGCGTCGCCGTCTACTGGGCGACGATCTATCCGCCGCTGCGCGACATCTCGACCGATCTCGACGATCCGCCCGCGTTAGACACCAGCGACCGCACCGCCGACATGAACGAGCTGTCGCCGCCGACCCCGGGCGAACAGGCCCTGCAGGCCGAGGCCTATCCGCTGGTCAGCGGGCGCAGCTACAATCTGCCTTTCGAAACCGTCGTCGACGCTGTCGAAACCGTGCTCGACCGCCGCGACTGGCAGTTGACGGCGCCTTATCCCGACATCAACGGGCAAAGCGAGGCGACGATCAACGCGCTGGCCAGGGGCTTTGTGCTCGGACTACCGGCCGACGTCGCCATCCGCATCACCGACGACGGCGAGCAGGTCATCGTCGACATGCGCTCGGCCTCGCGCTACGGCCGCTACGACCTTGGCGACAACGCCGCCCGCATCACCGATTTCCTTGGCGAGCTGGACCAGCAAGTCGCCGGGCAGGTCGGCGCGGCGCCGGCTGAGTGATCACGCGGCGGGGCTGAAAATGCCGTCGATCGCCGGATCGCCTTCTGTGGCCACGAGGCCGCGTGCAACCAGATCCTCGAGATGGGCAAGCACCGAAAGACCGGCGGCGCCGTATAGCCGCGGGTCGGTGTCGCGATAGATCGCCGCGACCATTTCCGCGATCGTCCGGTCTCCGGCGCGGATGCGCTCCAGGATCGCCCTTTCGCGCATCTTGCGATGCGTCTTCAGGCCGCGCATGAAGCTTTGGGGCGTGGCCACAGGTCCGCCGTGGCCAGGTAACAGCAAGCGATCGTCGCGCGCCAAAAGCTTGTCGAGGGAGCTCATATAGTCGACCATGGCGCCGTCCGGCGGCGCGACGATCGAGGTCGACCAGGCCATGACATGGTCGGCTGAAAACAGCGTTCCGGTTCCCTCGAGGGCAAACACGGCGTGGTTGGCGGTGTGGCCGGGCGTCAGCACGGTGCGGATGGCCCAGCCGTTGCCCTCAGTCAGCGCATTGTCGGCCAGCACGACATCGGGAACGAAGGCGAGATCGGCGCTGGCGTCGAGCGGATTGACCTCGCCGATGCGCAAGGGGCGCGCCGGCCGATGCGGGCCTTCGGCAAGCGTTGGCGCGCCGGTGCGCTCTTTCAGCCGCGCCGCGAGCGGCGAATGATCGCGATGGGTGTGGCTGACGAAGATGTGGCTGACCGGTCGGCCGCCGATCGCCTTGAGCAGTGTTTCGAGATGGGTGTCGTCTTCCGGCCCCGGATCGATCACCGCCAGCGTGTCGCTGCCGACGAGATAGCTGTTGGTGCCGTGGAAGGTGAAAGGACCCGGATTTCTTGCGGTGATGCGCAGCACATCCGGCGCAACCGGAACCGCCCGGCCGTAGGCGGGATCGAAGCTGGTGTCGAATTCAAGGGCCATGCCTGCGGACTCCGTTGCGATGCGGCAAAGTGATTGCCGTCCGATACGGAAGCCAATATAGGAAAATCAATGGATGTCGCCCAAAACTGCGCAGCGGTTTTTGGGAGAACGACATGCATCAAGACAGTTTTTAAAGCGCGTCGCATGAATGCGTTTCTGCGCGATGCGCTTTAAGAGCCAGCTAATCAGCCACCCGGCAAATCAGCCAGAATGGGGAAGACCATGGCAACTGCAACCACGATGCGCCCGCTTGTTTCTCTCACCCTGCCGGATCGGGGTGTTGCCCGGCTGGCGACCCAGCTCTTCCTGGCGCTCGCCGGAACCCTGCTGCTGACGCTTTCGGCCAAGACCAAGGTGGTGCTCGGCCCGGTCGACATCTCGCTGCAGACGCTGGCCGTGCTGTTGATCGCCTCGGCATTCGGCCTGCGCCTTGCCGTCGCGACGCTCCTGCTCTACCTTGCCGAGGGCGCTTTTGGTCTGCCGGTCTTCCAGGGCACGCCGGAAAAGGGCATCGGCATTGTCTATATGCTGGGCTCGACGGGCGGCTATCTCGCCGGCTTCGTGGTCATGGCGGCGATCGCCGGCTGGGCCGCCGACCGCGGCTGGGACCGCGATCCTTTCAAGCTGTTCGGCGCCATGCTGATAGCGGAGGTTGTCATGATGGCCATGGGCTTTGCCTGGCTGGCCACGCTCATCGGGCCGGAAAAGTCCTGGCAGTTCGGCGTCCTGCCCTTCATCGTCGGCGACCTGATCAAGGTGGCTTTGGCCGCCAGCCTGGTGCCGGCCGTGTGGACATTGCTCAAGCGCGGCTGAGAACAATCGACGAGAAAAGGGCCGGCGGGCGACAAGCGCCCGCCGGCCCTTTTTCATGGCGCTGTCGGATTTCGCTCGAAACCGCCTCCTGTCGGATGATAGAAAGCGATGAAGTAACGTCGGGAAGCAGTCAAAGCCGACATTGACAAGCCAGCGCCCGAAAACTAAGCACGGGCAACTTGGCGTCGAGGCGGGGGCCGCGGTAGTTCAAGGAGAGCTTGTTGAAAGGAATTATCCTTGCGGGTGGCAGCGGAACACGTCTTTATCCGCTAACATTAGCGGTTTCTAAGCAAATACTGCCGATCTACGACAAGCCGATGATCTATTACCCGCTGAGCGTGCTGATGCTCGCGGGAATTCGCCAGATTCTGGTCATTTCAACTCCGCGCGACTTGCCGGTCTTCCAAGCGTTGCTGGGCGACGGTTCCGAATTCGGGCTGGAATTGTCCTATGCCGTGCAGGCGCAGCCCAACGGCCTTGCCGAGGCCTTCATCATCGGCCGCGACTTCATCGGCAAGGACAGCGTGTCGATGATTCTCGGCGACAACATCTATTTCGGCGGTGGCCTGTCGCAGCTCTGCCGCGAGGCGGCGACGCGCGATGGCGGCGCATCGGTCTTCGCCTATTATGTCGACGATCCCGAGCGCTATGGCGTGGTCTCCTTCGACAAGGCCACCGGCAAGGCTCTGACGATCGAGGAGAAGCCGCAAAAGCCGAAGTCCAACTGGGCCGTCACCGGTCTTTATTTCTACGACAACAAGGTAGTCGATATCGCCTCGACGATCCGCCCTTCGGCGCGCGGCGAGCTCGAGATCACCGCGGTCAACAATGTCTATCTCGAGCGTGGCGAGTTGCATGTCCACCGCCTCGGCCGCGGCTATGCCTGGCTGGACACCGGCACGCATGACAGCCTGCTCGAGGCATCGTCTTTCGTGCGCACGATCGAGCATCGCCAGGGCATCAAGATCGCGTGTCCGGAGGAGATTGCGCTGGAGCAGCGCTGGATCAGCGCCGACAAGGTGCTGGATCGCGCCGCGCGGCTCGGCAAGAACGAATATGCCGCCTATCTGCGCCGGCGGGTGGCCGATCTGATGGAGGAACGCGGTGCTTGAGGTCAGGCGGCTCGGCCTCGACGGCGTGCTGGAGATCGTGCCGAAGCGGCATGGCGATGCGCGCGGTTTTTTCAGCGAGACCTGGAATGCCGAGCGCTTCGCCGAAGCCGGCATCGATCTCGATTTCGTGCAGGACAACCATTCCTATTCCGCCGCGGCCGGCGTGCTGCGCGGCCTGCATTACCAGCTGCCGCCGCGCGCGCAAGCCAAGCTGCTGCGCGTCATCCGCGGCAGCGTGCTCGATGTCGCGGTCGACATCCGCCGTTCTTCGCCCACTTTCGGCAAATGGGAAGCGCTGGAGATATCGGCCGACAAGGGCAACCAGGTCCTGGTGCCGAAAGGCTTCGCGCATGGTTTCGTCACGCTCGTGCCGCATACCGAGGTGCTCTACAAGGTGACCGACACCTATTCGCCCGAACATGACCGCTCGATCCGCTTCGACGACCCGGCGATCGGCATCGCATGGCCAGAGATCGCGGGCGGCTTCCAGCTTTCGGACAAGGACCTCAACGCGCCGCTGCTGACCGCGGCGGAGGTGTTCGCGTGAGGAGGGACGGCGGCATGAATTTCCTGGTCACCGGCGGCGCCGGCTTCATCGGCTCGGCCGTGTGCCGGCATCTATGCGCCAATCCGGCCTACCGCGTCACCAATCTCGACAAGCTCACCTATGCCGGCAACCTCGCTTCGCTGCGGCCGATCGAGAACGCGCATAATTACCGCTTCGAGCACGCCGACATCTGCGACGAGCGCGCGGTGCTGGAGATCCTGCGCCGCGACGATATCGACATCGTCATGAACCTCGCCGCCGAGAGCCATGTCGACCGCTCGATCGACGGTCCAGGCGCCTTCATCGAGACCAACATCGTCGGCACCTACCGCATCCTGAATGCGGCGCTGGAATATTGGCGCGGCCTGTCCGACGAGCGCAAGGCGGGCTTCCGCTTCCATCATGTCTCGACCGACGAGGTGTTCGGCGACCTGCCTTTCGACGGCGGCATGTTCGTGGAGGAAACGCCCTATGCGCCGTCCTCGCCCTATTCGGCCTCCAAGGCAGCCTCCGACCATCTGGTGCGGGCCTGGCACGAGACCTACGGCCTGCCGGTGGTGCTTTCCAACTGCTCGAACAATTACGGCCCCTACCATTTCCCGGAAAAGCTGATCCCGCTGGTCATCCTCAACGCGCTCGATGAGAAGCCGCTGCCCGTCTACGGCGCCGGCGCCAATGTGCGCGACTGGCTCTTCGTCGAGGATCACGCGCGCGCCCTGGAGCTGGTAGCGACCAAGGGGCGGCCGGGCGAGAGCTACAATGTCGGCGGCAATTCCGAGCGCACCAATCTCGGCGTCGTCGAGGCGATCTGCGACCTGCTCGACCTCAGGCGCCCGCGCGCCGGCGGCAAGCGCCATCGCGAGCTGATCACCTTCGTCACCGACCGCCCCGGCCATGACCGGCGCTATGCGATCGACGCCTCCAAGATCGCGCGCGACCTCGGCTGGGCGCCGCGGGAGGATTTCGACAGCGGCCTGGCCCGGACCGTCGACTGGTACCTCGACAACAAATGGTGGTGGGGGCCGATCCGCGAGCAGCGCTACGACGGCGCGCGGCTGGGCCGGGCTACGGCGCGCCCGGTCGAGAACGCCCCGGTCGGCAGCGCAAAGACCGAAAATGGCCTGGCCGGGAACGCGGCCGAGGGCAGGGTGACCACGTGAGGCTTGCCGTCACCGGACGCGAAGGCCAGGTCGCCGCAAGCCTGGTCGAGGCGGCGCGGGGCCGCGACGATGTCGAGGTCGTCGCCGTCGGCCGGCCGGCGTTCGACCTTGCGCGGCCCGAAACGGTATTTGCAGCCCTTGAAGCGGCAAGGCCCGACATCGTCGTGTCCGCCGCCGCCTACACCGCCGTCGACCAGGCCGAGGACGAGAGGGACCTGGCCTTCGCCGTGAACGCAACCGGCGCCGGCAAGGTGGCCGAAGCGGCGGCAAGGCTCGGCGTTCCCGTCATCCATCTGTCGACCGACTATGTCTTCGACGGCGCCAAGGACGGCGCCTATGTCGAGACCGACCCGACCGCGCCGCTCGGCGTCTACGGCGCCTCCAAGCTCGCCGGCGAAGAGGCGGTCGCCACGGCCAACCCGCGCCACCTCATCCTGCGCACGGCCTGGGTCTACAGCCCCTTCGGAAGGAACTTCGTCAAGACCATGCTGAGGCTGGCCGCCGACCGCGACGAGATATCGGTCGTCGCCGACCAGTGGGGCAATCCGACCTCGGCGCTCGACATCGCCGACGCGATCCTGCATGCGGCGCCGAAGCTGGGCGACGGCAGCAATTTCGCCGCCTTCGGCGTCTATCACCTGGCGGGCGAGGGCGACACCAACTGGAGCGGCTTTGCCCGTCACATCCTCGACACAAGCCGAGCATTTGGTGGCCCGCACGCGAAAGTGCGCGATATCGCGACGGCGGATTATCCGACCAAGGCCAGGCGCCCGCAAAATTCGCGGCTGTCGAGTGCCAAGTTTGCAGAGGCGTTTGGGTGGCAGGCGCAGCAATGGCGGGAAGCCACGGAGAGGGTGGTTCGGCAGCTGGGGGGGCGCGAGACGAGACAGGCATTGAGTGCATGAACGAAAATCCATCACCGGAGCAACTGCGCGATGCGAGCGCGCAGTCGGCCGATCAAGCGGCGACGAAGACGCGCGCTAGGGCCAAGTCCGCGAAGGCCAAGCCGGCGAAGCGCACATGCATCATGGTGCTGGGCATGCATCGCTCAGGCACGAGCGCGCTGACGAGGGTGATCAGCCTGCTTGGCGCCGAGCTACCGAAGAACTTAATTTTAAAAGACAGCAACAATGCGACTGGTTACTGGGAACCGGCAGCATTGAACGCTCTCAATGATCAGATGCTTGCGGAAGCCGGTAGTCGCTGGGACGATTGGCGCGTCTTCGACGCGGCCAACCTCGGCAAGCCTCGTGCCCAATTCTACCGCGCGGAGATCGCTCGCATCCTTGAGGAAGAATACGGCGAAGCTCCGCTCTTCGTGCTGAAGGAACCGCGCATATCTCGTTTTGTGCCGTTCTACGCTGACATCCTAAAGTCGATGAAGATCGATGTTCGCTATGTCTTGACTGGGCGTAACCCACTTTCGGTCCTTGCGTCGCTCGCCAAGCGAGACGGCTTTACGCCGGGGTTTGCGGCACTTCTATGGTTGCGCCACGAGTTGGAGGCTGAGTCCGCCACACGCGGCAGGCCGCGTGTCTTCCTCTCCTACGAAGCGCTTATGCTAGACTGGCGTCATGAAATCCAGAACATAGCGGCGGTGCTGGCCATCGGCCAACCACGGACTGTGGACGACATCGCGGCCCATGTGGATGCTCACCTCTCGCGAGAATATCAGCATCATACCGCAGGCGGTGCGCAACTACTGGCCGATGAACGCATCGCCGACTGGGTCAAGGACGCCCATGCCGCCTTGACCGCGCTTCGTAACGACGGGCAGGATGCTGAGGCGCTTGCCACGCTCGATAGGGTGAAGGCTGAATTCGACGCTGTATCGCCGATCTTCGGTGACGCGTTCTTTCCCGAGCTCGAGGCACGACAGCGGATCTCGGCACGAGCGCAGGCCGACCTGCGAACGGTCGCAAACGACAGCGCTGAACTGGCCCGGCAACGTGCTGCCGAAATTGAGACTTTGACCGCTCTGGAGCGGCAAAGACACGCCGACTGGGGTGAACGCGAGGCAGAGTTCGCTAGAGAGAAGGCTGAACTTCATCGCTTAATCGGCGAGCGTGACGTCGAGGTCACGCGGCTCGTGCGAGAGGCCGAGCAAAGCATGGCCGAGATTGAAAGGCTCGGGGCGCAAACCGGGTTGCAGGAATATCAGACAACCTTTGCCAAGGAATTGGCGGATCTGAAATCCTTGGCTGATCAACGCGCGGTCCAGATCGACCAACTGCAGGCCGAGTACGACGGACTGCGTCGGCAGGCTCACGAGGGCACAGGCAGATACGAGGAGCTTGAGCGCGAGAACGCCGCTCTTCGCGCCTACGCAACCGGGCTGGAGATGGAACGCGACCACGCCCGTGCCGAGGAAAAGCGGCTGCATGACGTCCTTGACGCGGTGTATAGCAGCACATCTTGGCGAACGACGCAGCCAGTTCGTGCTATCGGATACGGTATCGCCGCGGTTGCGCGTATTCCTGCGTCGTGTCGTAAGCGGTTGAGCCGGGTTGCCTACGCCTCTTGGCATCAGCTTCCTGTGCCGACGGGCACGAAGCAGAAGTTCAAAGGCGTTGTTTTCCGTTTCTTGTCGTTTTTTTTCAAAAATACCACTGCCTATAAGGCTTGGCGGAGTTCCAACTCTTATGTTGGTGGGTTACCGGCAATTGCCGGCACCGCAGCTGTCGGCTCAGGCGTGCCGAAGCCCGTACACGTTCCGCTGCTGGATTCCGAGCCATTGGCGAATAAGCCGGTGCGCGTAATTGCTTTTTATCTTCCGCAGTTCCATCCAATCCCGGAAAACGACGAGTGGTGGGGTACGGGTTTTACGGAATGGGTCAATGTCAAACCCGCGCAGCCACAGTTTTTGGGGCATAGTCAGCCCCATGTGCCTGGCGAGCTTGGTTACTACGATCTCAGAGACAAAGCGGTACAACGCCGCCAGATCGAATTGGCGAAGCTATACGGAATTGAGGGCTTCTGCTTCTATTTCTATTGGTTTGCAGGAAAAAGGCTACTCGAAAAGCCGTTGGAGAACTGGCTCAATGACAGGGATTTGGATCTTCCATTCTGTTTATGCTGGGCCAACGAGAACTGGTCCCGTCGGTGGGACGGGCTCGACAGCGAAATCCTCATAGCGCAGAACCATTCGCCAGCGGACGATCTTGCATTTATCAAAGAGGTCGCGCCCTATCTGCGCGATCCCCGATATATCCGAATTGACGGTAAGCCGGTGCTTTTGGTTTACCGACCGAGTTTGCTCCCGGACGCCAGTGAAACGGCTTCGCGCTGGCGCCAATGGTGTCGTGAGAACGGCCTCGGCGAGATCTATCTCGCTTACACTCAATCGTTCGAAAAGAACGATCCGAGACTATACGGCTTCGATGCCGCTGTCGAATTTCCGCCGAACAACTCCGCGCCTCCGAACGTGACCGATCAAGTCATGCCCCTGGCAGACGACTTCGGAACGACTGTTTATGACTGGTCTATTTTTCCGAAGCGCAGCGAACAATATCCTCTCCGCGAGTATAAGCTGTTTCGCTCCGTCTGCCCAGGTTGGGACAATACCGCTCGTCGCAAGAACAATGGAACGGCTTTCATCAACAATACGCCGGATCTCTACAGGCGGTGGCTCGAAAACGCCGCCAAGGACACCATCAATTACATCGACGAGCCAAGTGAAAGACTAGTCTTCGTCAATGCCTGGAACGAATGGGCAGAAGGGGCGCATCTGGAACCGGATGCGCAGACTGGCTATGCGTACCTCCAGGCGACCCGCGATGCATTGGAGGCAGTACGTCATGAAGGGAAAAGCATCGTTGTAGTCTCACACGACGCACATCCACACGGCGCGCAAATGCTTGCCATGAACATGGCACGAGGTTTCGGTGAGCTTGGCTTCAAGTCCGAGTTGATCGTCCTGGGCCACGGCAATCTGCTACGTCGCTTCGCGGAAGTGGCCAATGTACATCTGATCGACCTTGCGGCGGAACCCAAGGCAAAGGTGTTGGAGCGCCTTAAGGCTATCCGACGCGGCGGGGCCGAGATAGCGGTGGTCAATACAACGGTCTCCGGGCTTCTCGTTCCGTTGCTGAAGGCAGCAGGCTTTTGCGCCGTCTCGCTTGTTCACGAAATGCCGGGCGTTTTGAAATCCGTCGGGCTTAAGCGGCATGCTGCCGCGATCGCGAAACACGCCGACGTTTTGGTCTTTCCCGCGGAAATTGTTCGATCCGGATTTGAGAATTTCGTAGGCAGGTCAACCGGGCGGGCGGTGACCCGTCCGCAAGGCTCCTATTTTCGCACGCCATTTCGGGAAGAGGATCGCGTTGCGGTGCGGGATCGGGTGCGCAAGAGACTCGGCCTGCGTGAGGACGCCCGCATAGTTCTCACGGTCGGATACGGGGATCACCGTAAAGGGCTGGATCTTTTCGTTGACGCCGGACTCAAGGTAACAAGGGCTAATCCGGATGCGATTGCTGTCTGGGTAGGTCATGTCGATCATGCTCTGCACGCATTTCAAATGCAGCGAATAAAGAATGCTGGGCTTGAGAATCGTTTTGTCTTTGTCGGCTTGGTGGAGGATCCCAGAGAGTACTATTTCTCGGCTGATATATATGCCTTGACGTCGCGTGAAGATCCATTTCCTTCAGTAGTGCTTGAAGCGTTCGATGCGGCAATTGCGGTAGTTGCTTTCGAAGGTGCCGGCGGCTTCCAGGATCTGCTAAAGCGCGATTGTGGTATCCTTGTTCCCAAGTTCGACACTGATGCGATGGCCAGTGCCGTTTTCAGCCTTCTCGACGATCCGGAAAAAGCTGGACGTCTGGCTAAGATCGGCCGTGAAATTGTCCGGCAGGAGTTTGGCTTCAGCCACTATCTCCATGACCTGCTGGCCTATGCCGGAAGGCCTTTGCCGCGGATATCCGTCGTGGTGCCGAACTACAACTACGATCGATATCTCACCAGGCGCCTCGATTCGATCGTGAGGCAGACGGTAAGACCTTATGAGTTGATTGTGCTTGACGATGCCTCGACGGATGACAGCGTCAAAACCATCGAGCAGTTTTTGGCCACCTGCGATATTCCAGCCAGATTGATCAGGAACGAGCGGAATTCAGGCTCGGTATTCCGTCAATGGATGCGCGGCGTTGAAGCTGCGCGCGGCGATTTCGTTTGGATCGCCGAAGCGGATGATCTCGCCGATCCCGACCTTCTGGAAAAACTTCTGCCCGCCTTCGAACGACGCGATGTAGTCATGAGCTACTGCCAGTCGCGGCAGATGGATGGCGATGGGCGCATCTTGAGCGAACATTACCTCGATTATGTCTCCGATATCGACCGGTCCCGCTGGGCTAAACCCTACGTCGTGGACGGACGCCAGGAGATAGGCGAGGCGCTATACCTCAAAAACACCATTCCGAATGTCAGCGCGGTTCTCTTTCGTCGAGAAACATTGCTCGAGGCTCTCGGCGCGGGGCTCGAAGAGATCGCTTCCTATAGGGATGCCGGCGACTGGGTCGCATATCTGCGGCTGCTGGAGAAGGGTGGGATCGCGTTCCATCCGCAGTCGCTCAATTCGCATCGCAGGCATCAATCAAGCGTCACCCGTTTCGACGTCAGACACTTGCAGGAAATCGCCAAGGTGCAAGCCGAGACGATCGCGCGTTTCCATCTTGGGGCGTCGGCACAAAGTGCGGCAACTGCCTATGTGCAGCGCCTCTATGAGCAATTTGGCTTGGCAATGCCTGAAAAGCCGCAGGTCTAGAGCATGATCCCGAAAAGTGGGAACCGGTTTTCGGAGAAAGATCATGCTCCAACAAAGAGTTAGATCGTGAGGGCGATTCAACGAAACGCCATCACGATCTAGGGCTCACAATAGACCTGCATCAAGTGTCGGCAAAAGGAATGCGGCTGCTTTCGCAAGAAATCCCGTCGCTCTCGCAATTGCCGATTTTTGCAAACTGAACCATCCGCCTTTTGGCTCATGCCGTTGTTCAAAAAGGAAATCTTCCTGAAAGCCGGGGCGAAAGTGCGGCCGGTAGAAAGGCAATGCGCGACGCATCCGGTCGACGCAATACCTCACATTTTTCGCTGTCAGCGGATACTCTCCCGGCTCGCTTTGCATGGTCCGGAAAAGTTCGACAAGCAGGCGGTGCTGGTCAGCGGAAGGGCGCGCAACATTCACATGCCTCAAGGCTTCGATCAGGGTGTAGGGCAGCGATTCGTTCCCGCCAACCTGGCTGTAGTCGAACCCATCGCCGGGAACGCCGATCATGGTGAGAAAGTCCCTAAACAACGAACCCTCAACCCACTGCGCTCGATCATATGGAGCCAGCACCAGCTGTGGGATTTTCAACCAGCGCTTGAGAACGTCCAACTGCGACGGGTCATAGGCGAAGGGCTGCTCGTTTAGCGGGCGGGTCCAATGCGTGTCATAATGCCGGACCACCTCGTTGAAAGCTGAGATTACGATGTCGCCTGGGTGGCGTAGATAGGCGATGACGCGAACGTCGTGACCCTTGAGCCCTGATAGAAACTGATCGAGATCTACTTCCGGCTGGCAAAGCATTTCCGAGCTGATGAGCAGCGTTTTGCCTGCCGCCTCTGCGAGCATCGTTGCCAACCGCGACGGGCCATGGTCGATCGATCCTGGCATGAATGCCGCTACCAAAGGGTTGTGGTTTGGCCAGTCGGGGATTGTCGGCTTGTAAAAGACGCCGTGCTCCAAAAGCAAAGAGGCGTTTCGAGCTAAAAAAGCCTGAAGCGCGCTCGTGCCGGTTTTGTGGACGCCGATATGAAGGATAATCGTCATGGAATCGACCTCAGCAGAAGGTCCGCAGCATTGATCATCGAAACCGCAATGTCATTAGAAGATTGTGATATTCCAACGAATCCAGTGCCTAACACTGGGCTTGATGGTTAACTCGCGAGTCGCGCTGGGTTCGACCACAGCATCTCGGCCCGGCTGCCGCTGATTTCGATCGCTCGCGGTTCTTACCCGAAGCAGCGCTATGAGATTTCCCGAGGAGGTCCGATCTCGGCTTCCTCAGAATATAGACCTCGGTCATGGGGCCACGTTCCCCAATTGGAGAACCCGGCGCAGGACATCGGCCCTATGAATCAAAACAATCTCAGCGGCGCAATCAACTCGCACAGCATCGAAGGAGTTTCACATGAGCCTTGCCGCGTCCTTCAGCGGTTGGCGACCCTTGTGAGTGCCTGTTGATTTGCGTAACTCGGGCCTTCGCCAAGCCGGATCAATACAATGTCGCCTTGTATTTCCAGGCTGCCAAGTGCGGGCCATACAGGCATCGTCGAAAGCCGGACAATTGTTTGATCGACTTGCTGGTCCGTCGGGCCGTTTAGGTTAGAATAGCCGAGCAGTTTCATATAGTAGGTGATGCGCCAAGCATTGCCGCCGTCCCACTCGAAGAATGAGTATCCGACGGTTGAGCTGGGGGGCCTGGGATAGTTGGTGGCAAACGGCAGCCCGCCGAACACGCACAGAGCATACGCGCGCCTGGCGTCAAAGCCGGGCATCGCCGTCAGCCTCTCGTAGATAGCTGCGGCTAGGAGTGTGTCGTGCTTGTCGACAAGATAGCTGGACGCCTGCCGATAATTTTGGATCACCTGGATCTGGAAGATTACCACTCCAAGCAGGATCGCCGACACGATGCTTATCTTGGCATTGCTGCTTGTCACGGCAAGGTAGACGAAGAGCCAGACCGCTATCGGCAGACCTACGAGACTTCTAAGGGGCATGATGCCGGCCGCCAGAACGTGGACGCCGAAAGGAATGAACAAGCAGACCAAAGCGGCTGCGAGCAGCAGCAATCTTGTGCGTGACAACTCCTTGAAAAGCGTCCAGACGCCGAGGATTAACAGCAGCGGAACTGCCCATAAAATGACACCATAAGCGCCACGGTCCAGACCAAGCGCCTCTCCTACCGCTTCCAGTACCCGGCCGGTCACCACCACTGGATGTTGAAAGAAAAAACCCGGCTGGAAAAGCGACTCGAAATACTCACTTCTTTTGGAAATGAACGATTTGAAAATTGCATTGCCGACGGCGTAGAAAATCGCGGAGCCCACTACCAGGCCACCGACGCGGATCAGGTCTTTCGGCTGCGATCTTTCAATGCCGGCCCGTGCCTGCAGAACGCAGACGGCAATGCCCAAAACCAGGATTGCCGGTGCGAAACTCTGATAGATTGAGATCGCAAAACCGCCGGCAACGACCGCAACGAGGAAGCGGCGACCATCTGCCGGGCTACCGTTCTTGCTGATCAACCAAATTGCAAAGGCACTAGCAGCAAGGCCGATCCCGACCGCTGCGATGTTGGAGTAGAACTCTACGATGAAGAACCATGTCGGGAAAGCACAGAAGGTCGTGAAACAAGCATATTCGGCGATGGAAAGCCTATGCTTGTCGATGGTATCCATGACGAGCAGGTAAGCAGCAACGCAACCGGCGCCAAAGATCGCCGGAGCCAGCAATGGCATTACAGGATTTGGGATAAGGAACCTCTCGATCAGGTAGGCCCCCCAACGCCCCTGGGCAATCCAGATCGAAGAATCGGTTCTGAAGGCGGCCACCTCTTCGTCAATGGACAGCGAAAAGGAGGCCAGCTCGGAAAAGTACATTGCGACAAAGATCGCAAAGAGATTGATAGCCGCCCGGATCGAAGAGGGGCGTATCAGTATCGTCTGCGGAGTATCCATCGAGAAACCAGGAAATTGAGCATCGTGGTGACGACAAGTGTTGCAAAGAACGCCGCCGCTCGGCTTTGCAGCGCTCGTTCGAGAAGATGAAGGGTTACTAAGCCTGCCACAAACACCGCGGCGACCGAGCCGCCGACTGCCAGCCGGTCCGTCAAGCCGGTGCGCCCGCCAGGAAAGACGCGGTCCGGGTAGAACACCATCACGAATGCGAGGCCTATCAGCCAGGCAATGGTGTAGGAAATGCCCGACGACAGGATCGTCAAGCCAGCAAAGTAGACGGCACTCGTCAGCGCGGTGTTCAGTCCTCCCGCAGCAAGAAAACGAAGCGCATCCGAGCCTATCCGGTCAGTGGTCATCCGGCCTGACCGTAGCGAGGAAATCCGAATAGTCCCTGATATAATCGCTTGCATCATACGGATGCGAGGCCATGACCAGCAGGGCGGTATCGGGCTGGAACTTGTACTGGATACCCCATACCCCAGGAGGTAGGTAAAGACCGATCGAGGGATCTGCCAGCGACACTTCCTTTCTGTCGTGACCGTCATCGACGACCACCGACAGGCGGCCATGGGTGGCAATCAGGAATTGGTGGCACTGGCGGTGCGCATGCTCACCCCTGACCTTGTCCGAAGGTACACCGTAGACCAAAAACGACCGCATGGGCTTGAAGGGCAGGTTCTGTCCGAACTCGAGCGGGGCCAGTTCGCCGCGCAGATCACTAAAGTGTGGCAACCGCCAGAGCTCACATCCGCCGACGCCGAGCGCCATCCTGTCGCCTGCAGCACCGGGGGTCGCTTGCGTCATCACAGGCTCGACCTGCGGACCGGTCTGATAGCCGACGATGACGGCCGGATTTCCAACCACCACGGCGTTTGCCGGGACGTTTTTGGTCACTACGGCGCCGGCGCCGATCATCGCCTGGCGGCCGATCGTTATGCCCGGCAGGATCGTTGCGTTGGCGCCGATCGACGCGCCGTCCTCGACGATCGTCTGGAGAAACGATGCCGGATAATGTTTCGAACGCGGGAAGCGGTCGTTGGTGAAGGTCGCATTCGGACCAACGAACACGCGATTGCCCAGCCGGACGCCGTCCCATAGCTGAACGCCGCTTTTAATCGTGACGTCATCGCCGACGGTCACGTCGTTTTCGATGAAGACATGATCGCAGATGTTGCAGTTCGCGCCGATCACGGCCCCAGGGAGCACATGGGCAAACGCCCATATGCGTGTGCCATTGCCGACGCGCGTGCTTTCGCAGATCCCGCGGTCATGGACAAAAAATGGTTTGTCGTTCATGCGGACGTCCCGTCAACAATGCGGCTTATTATCCGCAATGGGCGCGATTTGGTATTTTCAACCGCCCGCCAAAGATAACAGCCAAGGATGCCTTGCACCGCGAGGATCGCTGATCCAAACCCCGCGATCAGCAGCACCAGCGTCGTGTATCCGGCCGGGTCGATTTTGCCAAGCAAGCGGGCGACGACGGTGATTGCCGCAAACACAAGACTGAGCACGCAGCCCGCAATGCCTACCCAGAGTATGAAAACGATCGGAAAGTCGGAAAACGAGAAGATCGAGTCCATCATATATCTGAGCCGGCGCCCAATGCCCCAGGCACTCTTCCCATGCTCCCGCTCGCGCCGCCGGTAAGGCACGAACTCCCGTCTGAATCCGACCCAGAACAGCTGAACCACAAGCGAGCTGTTTGGCTCCTCGATTGACAGGATCGCATTGAGCGCCTGGCGGTTGCAGGCAAATATATCGACCCCGCCGCTCGGCATGCTTGGCAAGATCAGCCTGCGGTAAACGCTCCAGAAGGCTCGGGACAGGAAACGTGTCAGAAGGGGATCGTCGCGGCCGGTCCTGCGGCCAAACACGACGTCGGCCGTGTCCTTTTCAAGCATCGAAAAGAATTCGACAATGAGTTCGGGCGGCTCCTGCAGGTCGGCAGCCATCGCGGCCACATGTTTTCCGGACGCGTGCTCGAGCCCCGTCCGAATGGCCGTGAAGGAGCCAAAATTCCGGCTGTGGAAGATGATCTTGTACTTGTAGCTGGCGTCCTTCAAAGCCGTGACCAGCAGGCCGCCCGACTGGTCGGGCGATCCATCGATGACGAAGACAAACTCGATGTCGCCCTCATACATAGCGTCGAAATTGGCGACGGCCTGCAACAGGGAAGGGATGTTCGGCTCATTGCGGTAAATGGGAAAAACAAGAGAGCGCGCAGTCACATTGCCTCCCATTCGCTCAGGGCCTCGCACACTTGCTCGACCTCGTCATTCGTCATGTCCGGGTAGCACGGGACGGAACAGAGACGACTGATGCTTGCCCTGGAGATTGCGAGATTTTCGGTCCCTTTCATGGGCAGGGCAGCCCAACCAACCTGATCGCAATCGAGCACCGGATAGTGGACATCGGTATCGACGCCGCGCTCCTTCATGAAGGCGCGGAACGCGTCCCGGTCGTCACACAGCAGGACCGCGAGGTGTGCGACGGCGCCGTTGCCGCCGTCGAGGAATTTGAGCCGGCGTCCGGTGACGGCCCTAAATCGGCTGACGATGCTGCGGCGTTGTTCGTTGCGGCTGTTCAAGTCCGGAAGGAGCACATCCAAAATCGCGGCCTGAACCTCGTCCATGCGAGAGTTGCGCCCTCCCGGCAGGGCCACATGATATTTGGAACTCCAGCCATATTGATGAAGCTGACGAACGCGCTCCGCCAGTTTTGGGTTGGAGGTGAGGACTGCGCCGCCGTCACCCATCGCGCCGAGATTTTTGGTCGGATAGAAGCTGAAAGTGGCGATGTCTCCAAGTGATCCAGCCGTTTCACCCCTGATGCGAGCACCATGTGCCTGGGCGCAATCCTCGATGAGCGGTATGTGCGACATGCCAGCATTGACAAGTCCTGCCCGGATAGCTGGTACATCGACCACGCCGCCGTAAAGATGGGTAACGACAATGGCAGCCGTGTCGGTACTCACCGCTTCCAGCACCGACTGGACGCTTGCAAGTTGGCTAGCTGGTTCGATATCGACGTAGTGTGGAATGAGGTCGTTGTGCCAGCACGCGCAACTGGCGTATCCCCCGGCATTCGCCGCCACGATCACCTCGCGTCCATGCGCATCGCCAAGCCCGACGATAGAGCGTAAAGCGAGTTCAAGGGCGTCCGTTCCGTTTGCGACGAGGATGCAATCCGAGGCTCCTGCAAACGTCGCAAAGTTCGCTGCGAATCGCTTCCCTGCCGCGCCATTGAGCCACCATCCGGACCGCAGCGTGCTTGCTACTTCGCGCGCGATTTCAACCTCATAGCGCTGGTACAGACGCTTGAGATCATTCATCGGAACGGCATTCGGCTTCATCATCGACAACTCGACAGCGTGTCTTCTTCGTTCCGGCGTGTTCGCCTGCAAAGCATTCGAAAATTCAGATGATTCTAATATAAAGCAACCGAGAATACTTGCATCGCGGAAACAGCGGAAGCCAGAACCGCATGCACAACTATTCAGATTCCGGCTCGGTCGCAACAGGCTGGCGTCATTTTGGGGAACGCTGTGGGCCTAGGGGCTGGCCAATGCCGCTTCGGCAGACCTGATCGGGATCGCCGTCAGCGACTCCACTCGACCGCCTTTGAGGGTCAGCCGCTTCGTACACACGCTTTGAATAAGACCTTCGCTGTGGCTCGCCAGAACGATGATGCCTGCCTTTTCGGCTAGTTCGTCCATGCGCCTCTTGGCCTTTTCCTGAAAAGAAGCATCACCTGCCCCGATCCATTCGTCCATCAGCAGGATTTCCGGTTCAAGCGCTGTCGCCACCGAAAAAGCGAGCCGCGCCGCCATACCCTGGCTGTAAGCCTTGAATGGAAGGTCGATGAAATCGCCGAGCTCGCTGAAGGCAATGATGTCTTCCATCTTTTCTTCGATCTCCGCTTCCGACCATCCGTTGATCAAGCCTCGCAATACGATATTCCGGCGGCCCGTCGCTTCGCGGCGAAATCCGATGTTGATGTTGAAAAGGGCATCGACCTTACCTTCGATCGTGATGTTTCCTCCGGAAGGCTCGTAGATGCCGTAGAGGACCTTCAGCAGTGTTGTCTTCCCTGCTCCGTTCGGTCCGACAAGGCCGAGCCGGTCGCCTGCCTTCAGTTCGAAACCGACGCCATCGAGCGCCTGAACGAACTGCTTTCGGCCAGAACCTTCAATTCTGCCGCCTGTCGGGCCCAAACGCCGATCCGGCGCCGAAAGCGTTAGTTTTTCGTGCAGCTTGTAGACCAGGCTGACATTGTCCAACTTTATGGAAACCATCACAAACTCAAATCAAAAAGACGACTTGGCGGCGATATTTGCCAAGCAGCAGCAACGCGATCGCCCACATGACCAAGGCGGTGATGCCGGTGACGGCGAAGGCGTTGCTCGGAAACTCGCCAATGAGGATCGGAGTACGCGCAACGTCCAGGAAGTAAGTGAAAGGATTCCAGAGATATGCATATGTCTGTATGGCGTCTTGCCTGTTATAAACCCAGAAGACAGGTGTAAAGAACATTCCAACGCGCATCAGATTGCCGACGATGAATTCGCTGTCCGGGAAGAATGCGCCGGTAAACGCAAAGACCGTGATGAGGGCTGGTGTAGTCAACAGGATCAACAGCAGTCCCGCAAGCGACCACAGCCACGCAGGCGTCAGCGACGGCCCGCTAATCAGCAGGATGATGACACATCCGACAACTGCATAGCCGGCCCGTATCGCCGACTGTATCGTCAGCCGCATCACATAGACGAACAATGGCAGCGTCGTGCCTTCGATGAAGCTCTCTTCGCGCTTAAAAAGCGGCACGCTCAGGGAGATGACCTCCATGAGGTAAAACCATACCATAAGGCCGATGGCAACGTAAGCAGCGTAACCTGCCGCATCTTTGCCAGCCGGCTGGAACACGAAAACGAATGTTCCCGCGAAAGCGAGATAGTTCACCAGCAACCAGAGCGGCCCGAGCGTGGTGCGCCGATGCTGGTCTCCGATATCTTCATGGGCCAGGGCGATCCATACCCTTCGCAGCTTCATGGCTCTGAATATGTCGTCGAAGGCGCCGTTCAGTGCCGAAATCATCGTTGTGGTGCCACCGCTATTGTTCTGGTGATTTGTCTCTCGCCCCTCACGTCCGCCGTGCACCTCTTTCATGGCCATTGCGACAAGCTTATGGCAGTGTGCTGTGGCTTAGTGAAGCCGGATCGTCACATCGTGACATTTATTAGCCTTCCCTGTTGGGTATCTGACAGTTTCTCTGAACGACTGGCAGTCCAGCCTGAGTTATTGCGGCTTCAAGTCAAATCATCCGCACAATCGAATATCGCCCAAAAAACCTCTAGCCCTCCCGCCCTCTCCGCGCTAAGGCGGTAACGGGTGACGGGGTTGGGGATTGCAATCTGAAGTGGCGGTGGGCGATGTGTTTTGTCCGCGGCCGTTCTGATAGTATCACCGCGCCTGGAGTCAGTACTGCCCAATGACCGCATACGTAGAAGCCGTATCGGAACTCCGACCGAGGATGCGGCGCGCCATCATCATGGTCCAGGATCTCGTCATGGTCCTGGTCGCGGTGGCGCTTAGTCTCATCCTGTCGCAGTCGCGGCTTTCTTTCGACGCGTTCTCCGTCGGCGGGCTGGCCTGCTGGGCGCTCATCGTGCTCATCGCCCATCTGTTGTTCCGATCCAGCGGCCTCTACAACACCGTCTGGCGCTTTGCCTCCACGCCCGACTTCTTCAACATCCTCAAGGGCTGCGGCAGCCTGACGGTGGTGCTCTATCTGGCCTCGCTGGCCTTCCGTTTCTTCTTCCAGCCGGTCGCCGGCCTCAACGAGCGCCAGTTCATCGTCTTCTTCCTGGTCTCCTTCACTATTATCTCCGCACCCAGGCTTTATTATCGCTTCCTGCGCGACGGCGCGAGCTGGCGCATCCTGCGCCGCGCCGCCGGCGATGCCTCGACCAAGCAGGCGCTGTTCATCGGCCGGCTGGGCGAGGCGGATCTGATCGTGCGCTTCACCCGCACGGCCCAGCCCGCCGAATACGCCATCGCCGGCATCATGGCCACCGAGAGCGCCGCGCCGCTCGGCACGCGGATCCAAGGCGTTCCGGTCGTGGCGCTGCGACCGCGCCTGGTCGAGGTGCTGGAAGACTATGTCAAAGGCACGCAAAGCCTCGACCTCCTGATCTTCGGCCAGGGGGTCGAGCGCGAGATCGAAGACTATGCCGAGCTGGTGCGCGTCGCCCGCCACAGCGGCATCGCCGTCGTCCAGTTTGCCGGCCTGTCGGAACTGGGGCAGGGCGGCAAGCTGGTTCTCGATGCCGTCGAGATGGAAACCATCATGCGCCGTTCGGCGGTCGCCACCGATACCACGCGCATCGGCGCCTTCGTCGGCGGCAAGCGCGTGATGGTCACCGGCGGCGCCGGCTCCATCGGCCGCGTGCTCGTCAAGCGCGCGCTGGAGCTGGGCGCCGAGGCGGTGCTGGTGGCCGACAATTCCGAATTCGGCATTTTCCAGCTCGATCAGCAGACCGACGACGCCGACCGCGACCGGCTGACCAGCCGCATCGTCGACGTCGCCGACCGGCCCCACATGACGCGCCTCGTCAGCGAATTCAAACCCGCGATCATCTTTCATGCCGCGGCGCTGAAGCATGTGCCGCTGCTCGAGGAGAACTGGGAAGCGGCGATCGAGACCAATGTCTTCGGCACGCTCGCCTGCGCCGAGATCGCCGCCGAATGCGGGGTGCCGCAGTTCCTGCTGATTTCCAGCGACAAGGCCGTCGACCCGACCTCGGTGCTGGGCGTCACCAAGCGTGCGGCCGAACAGATCGTGTCCTCGCTGCATGAGGCCCAGGCGGCCTCGCCGCCGCCGCGTGCCGGCGCGGCGAACGGCCATGCCGGCCCCGTCGATCTGCGTCATTCGGGCACGAAATTCATCGCCGTGCGCTTCGGCAACGTCTTCGGCTCCAACGGCTCGGTGGCGACCGTCTTCCAGGCGCAGATCGAGGCCGGCGGGCCGGTCACCATCACCGACCGGCGCATGACCCGCTATTTCATGACCATGGCCGAGGCCGTCGACCTCGTCATTATGTCGGCCGCCGATGCCGAGCAGCGCCAGGGCAAGGACGACTACGCCATCTACATGCTCGACATGGGCAAGCCGGTGCCGATCCTCGAAGTCGCCGAAACCATGATCCGCATGGCGGGCAAAAGTCCCTATACCGATATTCCGATCCGCTTCACCGGCATCAGGCCCGGCGAGAAGCTGCACGAGACGCTGCACGCCGAGAACGAGGAGGTGGTCAAGCTCGACACCGCCAAGATCTTCGGCCTCAGGACCGGCGTCGTCGAATGGCCGAGGATCGAGGCGGCCCTGCCGGCGCTGGCGGCCGCGATGCAAGCTCGCGACAAGACCGCGGCACTTGCCATCCTGGCCGGGCTCTATCGGGCGGAAGAAGACATGGGCGGCGTGCGCGAAGAGGCGGTGCCGAAAGCGGCCGGGCAGGTCGGTTAAAACTTTGCCGCGGGCCCGCAATTAGATATTGAAAACCTTTCAAGCACCTCGCGGGCAAGTGATTCCAAAGCCGTGACCAGAAAAGATCAGCGCGTGGCCGTTCTCATGGGCACGAAGGATGGCGCGGCCTATATCGGCGAACAATTGGAATCCTTGGCGACGCAATCCTGGCCGCTCGTCGATCTCTGGGTCTCCGACGACGGCTCGTCGGACGCCACGGCCGCGATCGTCGAGGCGTGGCGATCCCGCTGGACCAAGGGGTCGCTGACACTTTTGCAGGGCCCGCGAAGGGGCTTCGCCGCCAATTTCCGCTCCATGATCCTCGATCCGCGCATCGATGCCGACTGCTACGCCTTTTGCGACCAGGACGATGTCTGGGAGCCGGATCGGCTGGAGGCCGCCATCCGCTGGATGGAGGGAGAGGACATGGAAACGCCGCTCCTGTTCTGCTCGCGCACAGCGACTATCTCTGAGGCCGGTGCTCCGGCCGGCTACTCGCCGCTCTTTCGCCGCCCGCCGTCCTTCCGCAACGCGCTGGTGCAAAGCATCGCCGGCGGCAACACCATGCTCTTCAACCGCAAGGCGCGCGACCTTCTGGCAAAAGCGTCAGCCAGAACCGAATTCGTCAGCCATGACTGGTGGGCCTATCTCATCGTCACCGCCGCCGGCGGCAAAGTCCGCTACGAGCCGCGGCCGCTGGTCAGATACCGCCAGCACGCGGCAAACCTCGTCGGCGCCAACGTTTCATGGAAAGCGAGGTTTTCAAGGCTGGGCCGTCTGTTCAAGGGCCAGTTCGCCACCTGGACGGACACCAATCTGCGCGGCCTAGCCGTCAACCGCGATCTCATTGCACGCGATGCAGCACTTTGCCTTCGCCTTTTCATCAGGGCACGTAAGGGCAATGTCTTCAGGCGTTTCAGCCTGCTCGGCAAAAGCGGCGTCTACCGGCAGACATTCATGGGCACGCTCGGGCTCTATGTCGCTTTCCTCTGGCGCCGGATCTGAGCCATGACGGCAAAGCGCGCGCTCGACCTGGCGGTCGCCGTTCCGATGCTGGCGCTGGCGTCGCCGGTCCTGCTTGTCGCGATGCTGGCGATCCGGGCGACGTCGACCGGCCCCGCCATCTTCTCGCAGATCCGCGTCGGCCGGGGAGGAGCCCTCTTCGCCTGTCACAAGCTGCGCACCATGTATCGGGAAACCCCTTCCTTGCCCACCCACGAGGCGCCGTCCGGTTCGGTCACCGCGGTCGGCAAGGTTCTGCGCGCAACCAAGATCGACGAACTGCCGCAGCTCTGGAACGTGCTGAAGGGCGAAATGAGTCTTGTGGGTCCTCGTCCATGCCTGCCGACGCAGGCGGAACTGATCGAACGGCGCAAGGAACTGGGCGTGCTGGCAGCACTTCCAGGCATCACAGGGTTGGCGCAGGTCAAGGGCATCGACATGTCCGATCCAAGACTTTGCGCGGAAACCGATGCGGCCTACGTCAAAGCCGCCTCGACCGGCCTGGACCTCAAGATATTGCTGGGCACGTTCTTCCGCTCATAGAGCGGTCCACCGCTCACGGAAGCGGCGAACGGCTCCTCTGTCGCGCCAGTTCTTCAAGCCGGCCGAGTGTGTCGGCCTCCCGTTCCCAGCCTTTCGACGCAAGCAATGACGAATCGCAGATCTGCGTCGCCACCAGCGCATGCCACGCGGCCTGTCTGCCGCTGAGCGTGGCCAGCATCCGAAACGGCCAGGCCGGCATGGGAAGAAGCCGGGGCGGGCGGCCGTATCCGCGCCGGAACGCGGTGACGATTTCGGACATCGCAACCGGCGAAGCATCGCCCAGCACATAAGTTGGGAGCGGCGCCGTGGGACGGCTCAAAAGATGCGTCACGGCGCCGGCCACGGCGTCATGCGAGACGAGCGAGCGAACCGCCGTCAGAGCGGCTGTCGGCAGCGGCAGGCCGGTGGCGGCCAACCGCATCAGCCCGCGCAGATTTCCCTTCATGCCTTCGCCATAGACCGGCGGCAACCGCAGCGCCGTCGCGCCGGCGCGTCCGGCCGTTGCAAAAGCCTCCAGCATTGCGATCTCGCCCTCGCGCTTGGAGCGCCCGTAGGCGCATTGCGGGGCAGGGGGCGTGGCCTCGTCGATCGTGCCGCTGAACCTTGCGCCCACCACGGCGCGAATCGAGGAGAGATAGACGAAGCGCCCGTCGATGCGCGTGGCGGCGGCCTGGGCGAGCTGTCCGGTCAGCGTCACGTTGACGGCTCGCAAGTCGGCCGCGCCGGCGCTGCGGTCATTATTGAGCGCCGCGCAGTGGACGACATGCGTCACGTCACGCATCAGGGTCAGAAAGGCCTCCTGCGGTGCATCGGCAGCGGGCAGCGCGACGGCATCGTCCTCGCCTGCCAGCCGCTGCGACAGGCGCGATGCGATCCGTATGTCGAATCCGGCCTCGCCCAACCGGCTGACGATCCGGCGTCCAATGAAGCCCGTCGCGCCGGTGACCAGGACCTTCATGGTTGCGGGCTGGCGCCCGGCGCCATGGTGGGCGCGCTTTTTCCGGTCGGTTCTATCGTCCGCCCGGAAGCGAGGTAGGTCCCCGAGATCAGGAACACCATTAGCGTCGCGTCGAGGATATCGTGGCCGACCAGGATTCCGGCCATTCCGCCGGTGAGATAGGTGATGACGGCGACAAGGATCATCGTCGCGCCGAACCTCTCCACCGGATCGGCGCTGCGGCGCAGCGTCCGTGCCGCATTCCGTGCGGCAACGACGAAGATCGACGCCAGGCCCAATGCCCCCAGCAGGCCGGCCTCGACCAGCGCCGTCAGGAAGCCGTTGTGGAAATGGCTGAAACCCTGCTGTAGGCCGAACTGGTTCTGCAAGCCGTGCTTCATCAGCGCCCGGCTTGCCGAGATGCCGTGGCCGAAAATCGGCATCTCGCGAAACGCGGCAAAACCGATTTCCCACATCGCTACGCGCAAGCCGAGCGCGGTCGAATGGTCGCCATTGGCATTCAGCGCATCCCAGTCGCTGACCAGGAAATCGGCCCGGTCCAGGATGACGCGAGAGCCGATGGCGGCAATCACAAGGGCGACCACGACGCCGATCGCGACGAAGCGCGCCACGCTGGCGCCGGTAAACCGGCGGCGGTTGATGAGAAGCACGACGATGCCGGCAATCGGCACGGCCACCCAGATCATGCGCGATCCCGAATAGACGATCGCCAGGGCTCCGGCTATCGCTGCCAGGACCAGTAGCTTCCAGCGTTTCTCGATGCCTGACAGCGCGCCGGCAAGGCATGTCACGGCGGCAAGGCACGTGACGGTAGCGAAGACGATTGGATTGCCGGCGCCGCCCTCCGCCCTCACACCGAGCCGGTGGGACTGGAACACGGCCATCGCGAGCGCGCCGAAGCAGGCCGCGGTGCTGGCCAGAATGGCGATGCGTGCCAGCGCGGTCTTCTCGGTGATGCTCCACGTCGAATAGGAGAGGGGGAAAAGCAGGAAGGTGATCAACGGCAGGAAGAACCGCAAATCGGCAGCCAGCGTGCCGTTGACGATCGAAGCGAGAACCATCGCCGCGCAATAGGCATAGATCGCCGCCGTGACGGCGAGCATCGGCCGGTCGATATTGAAACGTCGCCGCTTCGCGGCCACCAGCATCGCCGACCACACGCCACCGGCATTGAAGGCGATGCTGACCAGCGATCCAAGCACCGGCGGCGAAAAAAAGCAGATGATCGAGAAATAGATGTTGATCTGTGCGGGCGTGAGATGGCGCCGGAGCGTTGTAGACGGGTTCAAATGCTTGCTTCGCAATTTCCAGGTTGCGCCCGGATCCATGGAGCCAGCCAAAGGCCGCCTCGCCGGTCTCCGTTTGCCGCGCCTTGCCCGTACCCCGAGCCCATATAGCGGCTGGCGCCGATCCGCGATAGTGCGGTCGACAATGTTGCGACAGAAATCCCCCGGTCTGGCGAGGATCGGGGAACTCAGGAATTGTCTAGGCGCCACGGCTTTTCCCGCTAAGCGTTTTCGATGGCTCCGGCAGGATTTTCCGCTTTGCCGGGCGTGTTTGGAAAATTCGTTCTCCAATCACCGCGCGCCGTGCCGGTCTTGCATTGTTATCGGCGGCACCGATCTGTTAGAACGCCCGCACGAAACAGTTTGTCCGAAGTGAAATCTGCGCCTGGGCGGCATTGCCCCTGCGATGCAAGATTTCCGCTCCACGGCACGAGAGAACGCTCGACGCTCCATGAATATCGCGCTCACGCATCTGCAGCGGCTCGAGGCCGAATCCATCCACATCTTCCGCGAGGTCGCGGCGTCTTTCTCCAAGCCGGTGATGCTCTATTCGGTCGGCAAGGATTCTTCCGTGCTGATGCATCTGGCAATGAAGGCCTTCTATCCGGCCAAGCCGCCTTTCCCGTTCCTGCATGTCGACACCACCTGGAAATTCCGCGAGATGATCGCCTTTCGCGATCAGATGGCGCAGAAGCTAGGCTTCGACCTTTTGGTCCACGTCAACGAGGACGGCGTGCGCGACGGCATCAATCCGTTCGACCATGGTTCCAACACCCACACCCATGTCATGAAGACGGTGGCGCTGCGCCAGGCGCTCGACAAATACGGTTTCGACGCCGCTTTCGGCGGTGCCCGCCGCGACGAGGAGAAGTCGCGCGCCAAGGAGCGCATCTTTTCCTTCCGCAACGCCCAGCACGCCTGGGACCCGAAGAACCAGCGGCCGGAAATGTGGAAGATCTTCAACACCCGCATCGCGCCGGGGGAATCGATCCGCGTCTTTCCGTTGTCCAACTGGACTGAGCTCGATATCTGGCAGTACATCCTGCAGGAGAACATCCCGATCGTGCCGCTCTATTTCGCCAAGGAGCGGCCGGTTGTCGAGCGCGACGGCATGCTCATCATGAAGGATGACGACCGCATGCAACTGCATCCCGGCGAGGCGGTCGAGAACCGCCTGGTGCGCTTCCGCACGCTGGGCTGCTATCCGCTGACCGGCGCGATCGAGTCGGATGCCGACACGCTGGAAGCCATCGTCGGCGAGATGTTGACCGCACGCACCTCCGAGCGCCAGGGCCGCCTTATCGACCGCGACGAGGCCGGCTCCATGGAAAAGAAGAAGCGCGAAGGGTATTTCTGATAATGCGCCACATGATGGCCAAGAGCCTCGCCCCGACCGATTCGATCCGCGACTACATGGCCGCGCAGGAGAAGAAGTCGCTGCTGCGCTTCCTCACCTGCGGCTCGGTCGACGACGGCAAGTCGACGCTGATCGGCCGGCTGCTCTCCGACACCAAGCAGATATTCGAGGACCAGCTCGCCGCGCTCGAAAAGGATTCGCGCAAGCACGGCACCACCGGCGACGACATCGACTTCGCGCTGCTGGTCGACGGGCTGGAGGCTGAGCGCGAGCAAGGCATCACCATCGATGTCGCCTACCGCTTCTTCGCCACGCCGAAGCGCAAGTTCATCGTCGCCGACACGCCCGGTCATGAGCAGTACACGCGCAACATGGCGACCGGCGCCTCGACCGCCGATCTCGCGATCGTGCTGATCGACGCGCGCCAGGGCGTGCTTCGCCAGACCCGGCGTCACTCCATCATCGCCTCGCTGCTCGGCATCCGGCATATCGTGCTTGCGGTCAACAAGATCGACCTCGTCGGCTTCGACAAGACGGTGTTCGACCGGATCGTCGCCGACTACGGCGAATTCGCCAAGGAACTGGGCTTCATGAGCGTCGCGCCGATCCCGATGTCGGCGCGCTTTGGCGACAACGTCACCGGCCGCTCGGAGCGCACGCCCTGGTATTCCGGGCCGTCGCTGATCGAGCATCTGGAAACCGTGTCTGTCGACGAGGCCGCCGTCGAGCTGCCGTTTCGCTTCCCCGTCCAGTATGTGAACCGTCCGAACCTCGATTTCCGCGGCTTTGCCGGCACCATCGCCTCGGGCACCGTCTCTGAAGGAGACGAGGTCGTCGTCGCGAAATCCGGCAAGGCGTCCCGAGTCAAGCGCATCGTCGCGCAAGGCGGCGACCTCGAGCAGGCGGTCGCTGGCCAGGCGATCACGCTCGTCCTCGAGGACGAAGTGGAGGTATCGCGCGGCAACTTGCTGGTGTCGCCGGCCGCGCGTCCGCAGGTCGCCGACCAGTTCGCCGCCAACATCGTCTGGTTCGACGAGCAGGCGCTGCTGCCCGGCCGCTCCTACATCCTGCGCACCGAAACCGACCAGGTGAGCGCGACTGTCACCGACCTGAAATACCGGGTCAACGTCAACGATTTCGCGCATGAGGCGGCGAAGTCGCTCGACATCAACGAGGTCGGCGTCTGCAACCTGTCGACGCGCGCGCCGATCGCTTTCGATCCCTTCGCCGAAAATCGCACCACCGGCGCTTTCATCCTGATCGACCGCATCACCAACGCCACCGTCGGCGCCGGTATGATCCTGCATTCGCTGCGCCGTGCCGAAAACATCCACTGGCAGTCGCTCGATGTCGGCAAGCGCGGCCGTTCCGACCTGAAGAACCAGCGTCCGGCAGTGTTCTGGTTCACCGGGCTCTCCGGCTCAGGCAAGTCGACCATCGCCAATCTGTTCGAGAAGAAGCTGTTCGCGTCCGGCCGTCACACCTATATCCTCGACGGCGACAATGTCCGCCACGGCCTCAACCGCGATCTCGGCTTCACCGACGCCGATCGTGTGGAAAACATCCGCCGCGTCGCCGAGGTGGCCAAGCTGATGGCCGATGCCGGCTTGATCGTCATCGTCTCCTTCATCTCGCCCTTCAGCGCCGAACGGCGCATGGCGCGCGAACTGATGGCCGAGGGCGAGTTCGTCGAGGTGTTCGTCGACACCCCGTTCGAGGAATGCGCCCGCCGCGATCCGAAAGGCCTCTACGCGCGCGCCTTGAGCGGCGAGATCAAGAATTTCACCGGCGTCGATTCTCCCTATGAGGCGCCGGAGAACCCGGAAATTCACCTGAAGACTCTCGGCAGGAGCCCGCAGGAGATGGCGGAAGCCTTGGAACGCTGGCTGACCGAGCGCGACATTGCCGAGGAGCAGTATGACAATGGCGGCGGTATCTGACGAGGCGATGCTCGGCGTCTTCGAGCGCCTGGCGCTGGAAGCGGGGCGCGAGGTGATGCGCGTCTTCCATGAAGGCTGCGCCGTCGACAGCAAGGCCGATTCTTCGCCGGTGACGGAAGCCGACCGCGAAAGCGAGAAGATCATCCTGGCCGGCCTGCGCGCCGCCTATCCGGACATCCCCTGCGTGGCCGAGGAGGAGGTCGCAGCGGGAATTGCAACGCCTGATCTCGACGGCGCCTTCTTCCTGATCGATCCGCTCGACGGCACCAAGGAATTCGTCAACCGCCGCACCGATTTCACCGTCAACATCGCGCTGGTCCGCCATGGCGTTCCGGAAGTCGGCGTCGTTTTCGCGCCGTGCACGGGACGCTTTTTCTCCGGGCGACCCGGCAAGGCCGAGGCGCTGGAGGTCGATGCCGACTATCGCATCGCCGGCCGCCGGCCGATCACGGTGCGGGCAGGGGGCACGCCGCTCGCGGTCGTGGCAAGCCGCTCGCACAACACCCCGGAAACCGAGGAATTCATCCGCAATCTCGGCGCCGCGGAGATCGTTTCGATCGGCTCGTCATTGAAATTCTGCCTGCTCGCCGCGGCGGAAGCCGACGTCTATCCGCGCTTCGGCCGCACCATGGAATGGGACACGGCCGCCGGCGACGCAGTGCTGCGCGCCGCCGGTGGCATGACGCGCACGCTGGACGGCCAGCCGCTCGTCTACGGCAAGCGCAACCAGGCTAGCGACGGCGATTTCGCCAATCCGCATTTCATTGCGCGAGGGAAGGGCGCGTAGCCTCGCCGCTTGAGGGGGAAGGCCGGCAGGTCAGAAGGGGATCGGCGCCCAGGTTTGCGTTTCGCTCCGGCGCGATTCGTCGCAAGCTGCCCCTGACGAGGAGGCCTTTCGCAACCTCACAAGAGGTCTGCGTTGCTGATCTTTGGCCCAGTCATCCACGGCGGTGCTGTGGGCACGTCCTCGATGACGCCAACCTTGCGGGCCCAAGTCGTAAAGGCCTTGTGCGCGGCCTCGACTGGTTTCCGACCGTCATAGGCCGAGTAGCACGCCTCGCAGGCCGCCGCGTGAAGCAGGCCGCGTCTCTCCACAGGCCATTCTTCCAAAAACTCAATGGCATCCATCACGCAGTCGATCTTTTGGATGTAGCCATTCTCCCCTACGAAAACTGACTGCTTGAAAGCATCACTTTCCATAGTGACCTCCCTTCAACAACTGACCCCGTTGGTCATTTCCGCAGATGCACCGCTAATATTCGAACACCTGCACGCCCGGCTGGGGACAAGAGAAAAGATTGGAAGCAGCTCTTTTCAGTTCAAGAGGAGCCTGCGAGACATCACCAGCAGCACCTGGATGCTACAGTGAGCATCGATAGCAGGCCCTGCTGTCCCGGTTGCTAAGAGCGAACGACCAGCGGCACTAGGCCCTCGTGCCGCTCGCCGAGATAGCAGACGACCCGGTCACCGACGCGCTGGAAATTGAGGTCGACCTTCGCCTCGCCCACGGTTAAGTGCCGGATGACGATGTTGTCGATGCCTATCGGCAACCGTGGGCGTTCGACATTGATCTCGCGCTTCCAACCATCGATGCGGATCCCCAGGCAGGCCTGCAGCATCATGAACGCGGAACCGGCCGACCATGCCTGCGGCAGACAGGCGACGGGATAGGCGATCGGCGCATCCCCGATCGCCCGCGTAAAGCCGCAGAACAGCTCCGGAAGCCGCATATTGAGCCGGACCGCCGCCTCGAACATGCTGCTCATAAGCTTCACGACGCTGGAGCGCTCCTGGTAGCGGGCTAGGCCGGCGGCACAGATCGCCGTGTCATGCGGCCAGATCGAGCCGTTATGATAAGACATCGGATTGAACGGAATCTCATCGTCGGCCAAGGTGCGAACGCCCCAACCGCTGTGCAGATGCCCCGACAGCAACTGCTCGGCAATTGATTTCGCCCGTTCTGCCGAAGGCAGCCCAACATAGAGCAGGTGACCCGCGTTGGAGGCGCGCACCGCGCATTGCCTTCCTTCTCCATCGATTGCCAAAGCGTAGAAATTGCGGTCCGGCATCCAGAACCGGGCCTCCACTGCGCTGCGTATTTTTTCTGCCATGGCGCTCCAGTGCGCCGCCTTGGCGGCGTCTCCGCGCTTGGCTGCCAAGGCAGCCATGCCTTGATAGGCTGC
>NZ_VFTQ01000034.1:0-64240 GCF_006439475.1 Mesorhizobium sp. B2-8-9
CCACTTTCAAGCAGCTGTCGACCCAATGATCTGTGGTGCGCCGACTACAAGGGCGAGTTCATGCTCACCGATCGGCGCTATTGCTATCCGCTGACGATCACTGACTTCGCCAGCCGCTATCTCATTGCCTGCGAGGCGCTGTCGACCACCAAGGAAGCCTATGCCTTCACCGTGTTCGAGAGCGTTTTCAAGGAGTTCGGTCTGCCCCGCGCCATCAGGACCGACAATGGCGTTCCCTTCGCCAGCCCCAACGCGCTCTTCAACCTCAGCAAGCTGTCGGTCTGGTGGCTGCGCCTGGGCATCGACATCGAGCGCATCCAGCCGGGCTGCAAACCGTAACCTATGTGTCCGGAACGGACCCCAAGAGAGGATGGTGCCAGAGGCGGAATCCAAGTCAAGGAAATTTTGTTTTGTTTCCAGATACTTGACCATAGACCCCTGGCCGTTCTAGCCAACAAAAATACCAACAAAATATTTCTGTGGATTGGTTCGGTTCCCGAATATTAATTCGCTGGCCCGGGCTCGGCGCAGCTTGAAGCGCTCAAAAAGCGAACTTGGGCCCAAGTTCATCCTAATCACGCGGGACTTCCCACAGCAATCCATCCTTGACGTTGCCGACGCGAATTTTGCCGGGCTGATCAGCCCCCGTTGCGCACCCTTGTTTTCTTGCTATGATAAAAAGCATCATAGATGGAAATTAAATGAAAAAAAACTTCACAACAGACCGGGCGACCACACAGGATGTGGTCGATATCGCCAGCCTGCTAAGCTGGGCTTTCGGGTTCAGCAAGGCACGTTCGCACGAATACATCGCCAACATCGGCCTCGAAGCGATGCGGCTCATTCGAGGCGAGGATGGCCGTCCAGCGGTGTGCGCGGGGCTGCTTCAGACGGCGCATGTCTTCCACCGCAGATCTGTGCGCGCGGCAAACATCGTGCATGTGGCGATTGCGCCGGAGTGGCGCGGACAGGGACTCGCTGTACCTTTTGTGGATGCTCTGTGCGATGAGGCGAAGAGCAATGGGGCGACGATCGCCACGCTCTTTGCCTCGACGCGGCCGGTCTACCGCAAGGCCGGATTCGAGCTTGCCGGCCACGAGATTATCTATGAGG
Source organism: Mesorhizobium sp. B2-8-9 (assembly GCF_006439475.1). Classification (NCBI taxonomy): domain Bacteria; kingdom Pseudomonadati; phylum Pseudomonadota; class Alphaproteobacteria; order Hyphomicrobiales; family Phyllobacteriaceae; genus Mesorhizobium; species Mesorhizobium sp. B2-8-9. Next base: position 1,114 of record NZ_VFTQ01000034.1, read on the forward strand.
CAGCGACGGCGGCACTGCCTTCGGCAAGCAAGCTTGCGTTCGATCGCGTCGAGCTCGACGATCCACGCCTAGCCATAGCTTATCTCGCAAAGACGCTTCCCGAATCCGGGCTGCTTGAACGCGGTGCCGCGCACTGGAACGAGTTGCGACGCACGCCGACTGACGCTCTCGCGGCCTACCTCGCTGACGGCGAGGCCGCCTATCTGATCCTCGACATGGGCAACGAGGCCTGCCTGACGGTGCGTGACTGGTTCGCCGCGACACCTGAAGCTGCACAAGGCCTGCTCTCCTTCCTAGCCCGCTTCCGCTCGGTCTATCCGGCGGTGAGATGGCACGGCGCGCCGCAGGACGATCTGGTGGCGGCCATGCCGGACAAGGGCTGGCGGCTTGCGCATCAGGAGGAATGGCTCTTACGCATGCTCGACCCCGAGGCCGCGCTGCGCCAGCGCGGCTACCATGTCGACGCCGCGCGGCTCGCGTTGCGCATCGGCGAGACATCGCCGCTCGCGATCGACATCCGCGCCGGCGCAGTCGAAATATGCGAGGCGGCGCACGCGTCGGTGTCGATGCAGCCGGCAGCCTTCGCCCAGCTCTTCACGGGCTTTCGCAGCGCATCGAAACTGGCGCAGTATGGCCTCGTTTCCGGCGACTCGGCGGACATTCGCCTTTGCGACCAGCTCTTTGCCGGACCGCCGCCTTGGGTGGCGGAGCATTTTTGAGCATGATTCCAAAGAGTGGGAACCGGTTTTGGACAAGAACATGCTCGCACCGAAAATCTTTTTGAGGGGTCTTGCATGACACACGCGCTGATAGCCTCGCTGAGAGCGGCCGCGGGCGACATGACGCCGGCGCTGGCACGCGTCGCCGAGACGGTGCTGGCGCAGCCCGACGCAACGCTTCGCCAAAGCATCACCGAGCTTGCCGAAACGTCCGGATCGTCGGAGGCCAGCGTCATGCGGTTCTGCCGCGACCAAGGCTTTTCCGGCTTCCAGGATTTCAAGCTGGCACTGGCCAAGGAACTGGCGACCGACGAGCGGGCGCGCGACAACGGCTCGCCATCCGATGACATCCAGCGGCTGGTCGAAACCGCAATTACCTCGCTGCGCGAGACCGAGCAACTGATCGTCCGCGACGACGTTACCACCGCATCGCGAAAGCTCCTTGACGCCTCCGTCGTCGAGTGTTTCGGCATCGCCGCCTCGGCCGTCACGGCGCAGTACCTCGCCTACAAGATGACCCGCATCGGCAAGCTAAGCCGCGCGTCGGGCGACGCGCATTTGGCGGTGATGGCGGCGGGAACGGCGCAGCCGGGAACCGTGCAGGTGGTGATCTCAAGCTCCGGCTCGACCATCGATGCCGTGCGCGTGGCAGAGCTTGCCCGCTCCAAAGGCGCCTTCGTCATTGGTATCTCCAATCGCTCGAAGAGCCCGCTGATCGCCGTCTGTAACCTGGCTTTAATAGCCTCCTGGCCGGAGACGCCGCTCACCGGCGGCGCCTTCCCGTCGAAGATCAGTCAATTGCTCATCGTCGACGCATTGGTCGCCGAGATGACGAGGCAGGATCCGAAGCGGCTGGTCGAGCTCAGCCGCACGGCGGAGGTCGTGAGTGACCGCAGCTTCTGATTTGCCGGTGCTCACCATCGATGTCGGCGGCACCAAGATAGCCATCGCCGAGGTGAGCGGCGACAGGATCGCCAACCGGCGGCAGGCACCGACGCCACGCGCCGGCCGGGGCGACGATTTGGTCGCGGCCATCGCCGATCTCGCGCCGAAAACAGGTTTCGGCGCCGTCGCCCTCGCGACCACCGGTATCGTCCGCGACGGCTCGCTCACCGCGCTGAATCCCGAAACGCTGCCGATCGAGGATGGCTATGTGCTGGCCTCAGCAATCGAACGCGTCTTCGGCATGCCGCCGCTCGTCATTAACGACGCGCAAGCGGCCGCCTGGGCCGAGTTCACGCTCGGCGCCGGCACGGGTTTTCGCAATTTCGCCTTTTTCACTGTATCGACCGGCATCGGCTGCGGCCTGGTGATAGACGGCCGGCTGCAAAGCGGCGCCAACGGGCTTGCCGGCCATGTCGGGCACACACGCTCCGAGCCCGGCGGTATCCTCTGCGGCTGCGGCAGGCGCGGCTGCCTGGAGACGGTCGCCTCGGGTACAGCGCTGGCGCGGGCAGGCAGCGCGCGCCTTGGCCGCAAGGTTACGACGCCGGAACTGTTTGCGGCGGCGAAAGAAGGCAGCGGCATTGCCGCGGAAATTATCGCCGGCGCGGTCGTCGCGCTGGTCGACGCCTTTGCCGACCTGACGGCCTCCGTCGATATCGACTGCTTTGCTGTCGGTGGTGGAGTCGGCCTCGCCGGCGGCTTCATCGAGGCGCTGCAGGTGCGCTCGCTCGATCTGCCGCGCGTTTATCGGCGCCCCATTGTTGCCGCGCGGGCTGGCGCCGATGCCGGCCTGCTTGGCGCAGCTATGCTGGCACGACCAAAGAGCTCTGACGAAAATTTTCTTCAGAAATAAATTATTGACAAAAAGTTTCATCTACGCTTGGTTAGAGCGATAATGCTCTTCCAGGAGAAGCCCCGGTGCAGGCCAAGCAGGGCGATTTGCTCGCCACACTCGATCGAACGCTGGTTGTGTCTTGCCAGGCCGAGCCTGGCCTGCCGCTTGACGCTCCCGGCCACATCGCCGCGATGGCGCGCTCCGTCCTGTTGGGCGGCGCTACAGGCGTGCGCATTGAGGGCGCGGCCAACATCGCCGCCGTTCGCGCTGCGGTCGAGGTGCCGCTGATCGGCCTCATCAAGGCCAGGCGCGACGACACCGAGGTCTACATCACGCCGACGCTCGACGACGTCGCTTCCGTCGTCGAGGCCGGCGCCGACATCGTCGCTATCGACGCCACCGGTCGGCCGCGCCCGGTCGAGCTGACGGCGATGTTCTCAGCCATCGCCGCGAAAGGGCGGCTGTCGATGGGCGATGTCGCCACGCTCGACGAAGGCAGGCGCGCGCTCGATGCCGGCGCCGACGTCGTCAGCACCACTATGGCCGGCTACACGGATTACTCCAGCGAGCAGCGCGGCCCCGCCTTCGACCTGATGGAGGAATTCGCCCGCGCCGGCCTGCCTTTCGTCGCCGAAGGTCGCATCTGGACGCCGGACGAGGCAACCCGCTGCTTCGAGCTCGGCGCCCGCTTCATCGTCGTCGGCGGCGCGATCACGCGGCCCGACGCCATCACCCGCCGCTTCGCCGACGAGGTCGCCGCCTGGAGCGCCCGTCCGCAACTGAAAAGGAATCCATCATGATCAAGCGCCGTCGCGTGGCCGTCATCGGCGCAGGCTTCATGGGCTCCATGCATGCCGGCATCTTCGCCGGCATGGTGAGCTCCGAGCTCGCGGCTATCGTCGATCCCAACCGCGCGCTGGCCGAGGCCGTGGCGGCCAAGGCGCCGGGTTGCAAAGTCTACGACAGTCATCAGGCGTTGCTCGGCTCGGAGCGCGATCTCGACCTCGTCTCTATCTGCACGCCAGACAATCTGCATCTGGCGCCGGCGGTTGCGGTCGCCGAAGCCGGCATCAACGTCTTCGTCGAGAAGCCGATCTCCTCCAAGGTCGACGACGCCCGGGCCATCATCGCCACCTGCGAGACGGCGGGCGTAAAGCTCGGCGTCGGCTACCTGCTTCGCTTCGATCCGCGCTACGCCGCCGCCAAGGAGCTGATGACGTCGGGCAAGATCGGTGAGCCGATCCACATCTATGCTAGGCGCAACAGCGCCCGCACCGAAGGCCCGAAGCGCTATGGCGGCAAGCTGCCGCTGGCGCTGCATGTCACCGTCCACGACGTCGACATGGTGCTGTGGATGCTGGAGGACCAGCAGCCGGTCTCGGTTTATGCGCAGCAGACCGATAAGCTGCTTGGCGCCTCCGGCACGCAGGACAGTATCACGGCGATCGTGCGCTTTTCCGGTGGAACTGTCGTCAATTTCGAGAGCGCCTGGTCGCTGCCGTCCGGCGCGCGCCACATGATCGACGCGCGCATGGAACTTCTCGGCACAGATGGATCCTTCGAGGTCCAGTGCGGCGACAGCGGGCTCTATTTCGCTAGCAATGAGGGGTCCCGCGAGATCGACACCCAGCATTGGCCTTTGCTCAACGGCCGCGTCGACGGCGACCTCGCGCGCCAGCTCAGCGGCCTCATCGACTGGCTGGACGGCGCGGCGATGCCGATCGCCACCGGCCGGGAAGCCCTTCGTTCGCTCGAACTCACCCTTGCCATGATGCAGTCGGCGGAGAGCGGCGAAATCGTGCGCCTCGGTTGAAGACAATCAAACGAACAGCGCTGTTGCAACGAGGCCAGACGGCCCAAGAATGGGAGACGAAACATGCTGAACAGACGCAATCTACTTATGCTTGGCGCGGCCGCCGCCGCGCTGTCGCTGGCCGCGCCGGCCTCCGCCGAAGACAAGCCGTTCAACGGCGTTCAGATATCGGTGCTGCTCGAGGGTCATCCGACCACCGACGCCATCCAGAAGATGGTGCCCGAATTTAAGGACAAGACCGGCATCGACGTCGCGATCGAGGTCGTGCCCGAGCAGGACATCACCGCCAAGGAGCTGCTCGAGTTCTCCTCCAAGTCGGGCCGCTACGACGTCGTCCAGAACAACATCATCTATCTGCCGGGGTTCGTGAAATCCGGCTACATCGTGCCGCTCGACGATTTCCTGGCCAAGCACAAAGAAAATTTCGACAAGTCCGATTTCGTGCCCGGCTACTTCAACACCAATGTGCTGGACGGCAAGGTCTATGGCCTGCCGGTCTATGGCGAGAGCACCTTCGTCATGTACCGCACGGACCTGTTCGAGCAATACGGGCTGGCCGCGCCCAAGTCCTTCGAGGACATTGAGAACGCCGCGAAAACCATCTCGGAAAAGACGAACAAGCAGATCGCTGGCATCACCATGCGCGGCCAGCAGGGCATCCAGGGCGTCTATGTCTGGGCGGCCTATCTGTGGGGCTTCGGTGGCTCCTTCTTCGATGCCGACGGCAAGTCGGCGCTGGCCACGCCTGAGGGTATCGCCGCGCTCGACGCCTTCACTAGCGTATTGAAGAACTACGGGCCGGTCGGCGTCGCCAATTTCGGTTGGGAAGAGAACCGGCTGCTGTTCCAGCAGGGCAAAGCGGCGATCACTCTCGATGCCACCGTCAACGGCGCCTATAACGAAGACCCGGCCGTCTCGACGGTGGTCGGCAAGGTCGGCTACGTGCCGGTGCCGATGAAGTCGACCTCGCCCAAGGGCGGCTCGTCCTCGCTCGCGGTGCATTCGATGTACGTCTCGGCCGAGTCGAAGAACCAGGAAGCGGCAGCGCTTTTCGCCACCTGGGCGACCGCCAAGGAACAGCAGCTGAAGTCGATCGAAACCGATCCCAACTCCGGCGTGACCTCGCTGTCGGCGCTCAACAGCGACAGCTTCGGCAAGCGCTACGGCGCCTTCAAAGAAGGCATGATCGCGGCCATCAACGCCGGTAATCCCCAGTATCTGCCCACGGTCGAGAAGGCGAACGAGATCATCAACAACACCGGGATCGCCGTCTCCAAGGCGCTCGCCGGAACCGCAAGTGCGGCCGACGCCTTGAAGGAAGCCGACGACGCCAACAACGCCGCACTCGCCCGCTAGGGCGAGAGGCGTGCCCTGCCGCGTGCGCTCCCTGTGCGCGGCAGGGTGAAAATTTCAGGTTGACCCGATGAGACCCGTGGCCCCAGCGTCCGATCCGACAAGACATTTCTTCCAGCCGATCATCGTCTGCCTGACGGTGGCCTCGGTCGCGCTGACGCTGTTCGTCATCTGGATATCGCTGCACGATCTCTCGCTGATGCGGGCGGGCCGCGAAAAATTCGTCGGCCTCGACAACTATATCCGCTTCCTCGGCGATCCGCGCGCCATGTCCGCGCTCTGGCGCACGGTGCTCTTCACGGTGCTGGCGACAGTGATCGAGATCGCGCTCGGCCTTGCCGTCGTGCTCTTCCTCGATCGCGACTTCGTCATGAAGCGGCTGGTCAGGACGCTACTCTTGGTACCAATCATCATGACGCCGGTGGTCGTTGGGCTCACCTGGCGGTTCCTCTTCGATCCCGCCACCGGCATGGCGAACTATCTTCTATCGCTGGCAGGCATTTCCCAAGTCGACTGGCTGGGCAGCCCACAGATCGCGCTGTTTTCGGTGCTGATCGCCGACATTTGGCAATGGACACCTTTCGTCATCCTGCTGGTGATGGCGGCCCTTGAATCAGCGCCCACCGACCCGCTCAACGCCGCCCGCGTCGACGGCGCGCGCGAATGGCAGGTCACCTGGTATGTGCTTCTTCCCATGCTGCGCCGCGCGCTTGCCATCGTCGCGCTGATCAGGGCGATCGACAGCATCAAGGCCTTCGACCTCTTCTACATCATGACGCGCGGGGGGCCGGCGCTGTCGACCGAGACGCTGAACTATTATGGCTACATCGTGGCCTTCACCAATTTCGACATCTCGTATGCCTTGGCCATCGCCATCATTCTGACCGTGTTCACCAATGTCGCGCTGCTGACCATGTACAGCGTGCTCTTCCCCAAGACAGGAGACCGCTGATGGGCAGACGCGCGCTGTTCTGTCTCGGGTTGGGCCTGCTTCTCTTGGCGGTGCTGTTCCCGCTCTACTGGGTCGTCGTCACCTCCTTCAAGACGACCCGCGATGCCTTCGCCATTCCGCCGGTCTGGCTGTTCAGCCCGACGCTGGACAACTACCGCACGGTGTTCGCCAATCGCGGCTTCCTAAGCGCCTTCGCCAACTCCTTCATCGTCTCGCTCCTCTCCAGCGCGCTCGCCGTCGCGGTCGGTTCGCTCGCAGCTTATGGGCTTGCGCAGCAGCCAGCGGAGCTGCGCCGCGCACGGGAAAAATTCATCCTCAGCCTGCGCATCGCGCCGGCTCTGCTCTTCGTCATTCCGATGTATTATCTGGCGACCCGCATCGGCGCGCTGAACAAGCACTGGCTGCTGATCGCCGCCTATGCCTTCGTCAACGTGCCTTTCGCCATCTCACTGCTCATTACCTTCTTCGATGACATTCCGAAGGAGTTGCGCGACGCCGCGCGCGTCGACGGCGCACGCGAGTTTGCGATCTTCTGGCACGTCTATCTGCCGGCGGCGCGCGGCGGCATTGTCGCGACGCTGATCCTGTGTGTGCTCTTCACCTGGAACGAGTTCTTCGTCGCCTTGGTGCTCACCGGCCGCGACACCCAGACACTGCCGGTCTCGATCACCTCGTTCCTGACGTTCCAGGGCATCCAGTGGGGCGCGCTCACTGCGGCCGCCACGCTCATCATGCTGCCGATGATCGTCCTCGGCGTCCTGGTGCAGGGGCAGGTCGTACGCGGCATGACACTTGGCAGCGTGAAGGGCTGAACTTCAGATGGCGCAACTCTCGATAAAGTCGGTCTCGAAATCCTACGGCGCGGTCCAGGTGCTGGACGACGTGTCAGTCGAGGTGGAGGAGGGGTCTTTCGTAGTCCTGCTCGGCCCGTCCGGCTGCGGGAAATCGACGCTGCTCCATGCGGTGGCCGGCCTTAACCCGATCGATTCCGGCACCATCGTCATCGGGGACCGCAATGTCACCAACTTGCCAGCGCGGGATCGCGATGTCGCAATGGTGTTCCAGTCCTACGCGCTCTATCCGACCATGACGGTGGCGCAGAACATCGCCTTTCCGCTGAAGATGCGCGGGCTCGACCGCAGCACGTCTGATGAGAAGGTCGCCGGTGTCGCGCGCCTGCTCCAGATCCAGCCGCTGCTGTCCCGTCTGCCGCGCGAGCTTTCCGGTGGCCAGCGCCAGCGCGTCGCCATCGGCCGGGCGCTGGTGCGCGACCCGCGGCTCTTTCTGTTCGACGAGCCACTCTCCAATCTGGATGCCGCGCTGCGTACCGAGCTTCGCGCCGAGATCAAGCGCTTGCACCAGTCGATCCGCCGAACCATGGTCTATGTCACGCATGACCAGACAGAGGCGCTGACGCTGGCCGACAAGATCGTGGTGCTGAAATCTGGCCGCATTGAGCAGACCGGCACGCCGCTCTCACTCTATGACGATCCCGACAACGCTTTCGTCGCCGGCTTCATCGGAACGCCGCGCATGAACTTCCTCAAGGCGACCGTCGTGGACGATGGCAAGGCGCTGACGGCCGGCGAGGCGAGGGTGGACATCACGCATCTCAAGACGAAGCTGGAGAACGGCAAGACGGTGACGCTGGGCATCAGGCCGGAGCATCTCGACGAGAAGCAGGGCGTGACACTTTCGCTTGCCGTCGACGTCACCGAGCGCCTCGGCTCGACCTCCTACGTCCACGGCGCGCTGGCGAGCGGCGAGACCGTGGTCGCCGAGCGCCGCGAGGACCAGCCGCGCTTCGGCGAGACGATCACATTGCGCTTTCAGCCTGTCCGCGCGCGTATCTTCGACCTGGAGGGTAATCGCATTCGTTAGGGTCCTCGCCGGGTGTCTTGAGCCGCCGCAAATTCCAATTAAGAAGCGGCCCGCTGGCGGACGGCGCGCCCTATCTCACGCAACCCGGCACGCATGGTGTGCGATCGAATTCTGGCGGTTGTTACACATCATCTTGTCGGCATTGCGAGAAGTCACTTTAGATCTGTGAAATAAAAGGTTATGGCGGAGAGAGCGTCTGTCGATCTTGGGCCTATAGCGTTGAATACGTAGCTTTTTTATCTGCTTTGTTACGCAGCTTGTTACACAGCCGGGGCGACAGGTCACGATTTCCATAAGCTCGCTGCTCTGAGTTCGTCCACCCATTTTTGCGCGGCATTCGAGAGTCACGCCGCAAGGAATGTCAGTTTTGCGCCTCTTTGGGCCCAGGCAAGTCAGCCATCTGAGTACTCAGGGGAGAGCCCTTCTTGTCTGCTCCGCTGAACGGCCTTTGGAGCTTTGGTGGCGGGAAGCGTTGACTTTGTGTATGCGTCCCCCAAGGCGCAAAGCGCCTCCACCAGATCCGGCTTCAAATCGAGGGCGTACTGAATGTGCCTGATCGCAGGCGTAAATTCGCTGACCTTCAAATACGCTTCGCCGAGGCTGAGGTGGTAATAGGGGTTCTGCGGCTCCTCTCCAACCGCCCGAGCGAAATACCGCAGGGCCTTCTCGGCGTCGTGTCCGAGCCCGAGCGTTCCCAGTATATAGAATGCCAGCGGATGGTTTGGGGTCCGCGCCAGAACGCGCAGACACAGTTCCTCGGCCTCCGGCAGTCGCTCAGCCTTCTGTAGTTCGAGCGCCTGCCTCAACAGCATGTCGTCGGCCTGGTTCTGGGGCGGGCCAGACGTTCGCTGGGCTGCTGGCGGCAGAGCTTTCGGCGGCGGTGTCTTAGCCGTGGGTTTGGTTTTCAGGTGCTTTGCCTAGGCGGGCGGCAATCGGTTGCTCATGGCGCTTCGCTAGCAAATGCGGCCCACAGAATCCGGCCTTAAGGCAAGCTGCTCTCGTTGCGGGAAAGTCTGTCTGGCCTGCTGCCGGTTTCGTGGACACCGAGATAAGGTGTTTGACGGAACTGGAGAGTGGGAATGCAAAGAAGAAAGTTCAGCCACGAGTTCAAACTTGAGGCGGTGAGATTGATCAAGGATCGGGGCGTTGCGGTGGCCCAGGCTGCCCGCGACCTCGATGTCCACGAGAACGTGCTGCGCAAATGGGTGCGCGATCTGTCGACGGATCCGCAGCATGCGTTTCCCCGCCACGGGCGAATGAAGCCGGAGCAACTCGAGATTGACCGGCTGCGACTGGGCACGCATCCGCCGCCCCTGGACGTCAAAAGGCGGCTTCGAGCATTGGCTTCTCGTCCGCCGCAAGCGATCGACATCCGGAGAAAAAGCCTACTACCTGGTCTTCGCCCCGCCCGGTTCCTCCTTGGCCGAATTGGCGGCAGTGGCCGGCCTGCGCTGGGCGGTCGAGGAGTGCTTTGAGCGCGCCAAGGATGATCTCGGACTTGATCATTGCGAGGCTCGGTCCTGGCACGGATGGCATCGCCACATGAGCCTATGCATGACCGCCCTGGCGTTCCTGTCCAAACTATCGGCCGATCTTCGCCGCAGCGCAAGGAGCAAACCGAACGAAACGAGTCCAAAGGGTCAATCGCCGCCTGATTCGGATGACTGCGCTCGTTCCGAGCGTCCCCGAGATCCGCTATCTCCTCGCCCGGATCCTCATCTTCCCACCGACACAAAAGCCCTTCATCATCGCCTGGTCGCTGTGGCGACGACGACATCAGGCCGCGGCATCCATCTGTCACTACAAACGGCGCGGATATCCGCAACTGTAGTGTTAATGCCCAGATCGAGGATCTGGCCGGCTGCATTGCTACCTCAATTGTTCGGGTGGACGCGGTCATGTCGCTGTCGTACGCCCTCCACGGCCGAGTACCGCCTCGCTATACTGAAAAGACCACCCGCGTCGCGGTGTCCTGAAGACATCCCGTTGCGCCAGAAACTTGATACATCGCCATCGGTCGGAACTCGCCTTTTTTGGGTAATCGGCAAGGCAATACCCATAGCCACCAGGGGCGAACTCATTTGAGCCCTCCAGCTCTGATCCAGGGCGGCAATCTTTAACAGGGAGACAACGCAGCCGACCAGCTTCTTCCCGACACGCACCGAGGTCTACGCTCATGGCGAAAAAACCGGCGCCCTTACCCAGGTCGAAATTCGGGGCCGGAATGGACATGTCCCGCAGTTGCACCTCGTAGTACCGTCAAGGCATCGGTGCCGCGCCGCGCCGCTCGAGCGCGGTCTTGCGGATGATTTCCGCGATCTCCGGGCTGCTGCCGCATAGCATCTGGAAATCCGACGAGTGCAGCGATAGCAGTGAGACCGCCGTTGCGGCGCTGACGGTCGCCATACGCGGTTCGCCGCTGATCAGCGCCATCTCGCCGAAGAAGGCGCCAGGGCCAAGCTCCACCGGATTCGGCGTTGCGACGCTGACGCGCCCCTCCACGACGAAGAACATCTGGTCACCGCTCTCGCCATTGCGGCAGATCACGGCGCCCGCCGGCACGGTGCGAGGTCTTAACGCGCGCACGATCTCGACCAGCACGGCCGGTCCGAGCTTCTGAAACAACGGCACGGCGGCGACCAATTGCCAATTACGGACAAAGTCCCCGCGACGGACTTCTTGATAGAAGCCGGTGGCAAGAATGCCTGCCCAGAGGGCGAAGATGCCGATGCCACTCATCATGACAGCCCCAGCAAGGACACGGCCAGCGAAGCTTTGCGGAATAGCGTCGCCATAGCCGGTGGTGGACAGCGTGACCACCGCCCACCACATTGCCTGGGGGATGCTGCCGAACTTTTCCGGTTGGATATCGCGCTCGATGACATAGCCCGCGAGAGCGACACCGAACAGAACGACGCCGAAGAGCGTGGTGACGCCGATCAGGTTGCGCGCTTCGTTGGCCAGCACCCTGCCCAGCACCGGGAAGAAAGTCGAGTCGCGCAGCGGTTTCAGGAGCCAGACAGCACAGTAGAGGCTCCGGTCGGGCGTGCCAACGAGCAGAAATGCGGCGAGTGGAACCAAGACCGCGAGCACATCGATGGCGATTGCCGGCGTCCTGTCCCTAACGTCTCCCGCCTGGCGCTTGAGCAGCGTCGCGGCCATTTGCAGGAGATAGGCGCCCCAAATGACCGCGAGCACCACAGCCAGAGCCAGCCTGCTTCGTCCGGACATGTCCGGTATCGTGAGCCCAGCCACCGCCAGAAGCCCAGGCGCAGCCAGCACCGCGTTGAGCGGCGCGTAAATTCTTACAAAAGGCAGTACCGACATTTCTATGCCCGCGAGTGGCTGCTGCCCTCCAAAATAGGATGCCTTCGAGGCAAGCGTAAAGGTGCCTAGAGCCGCCACATTCGCACGCGACCTGTGCCACGCAATTCCGTTTCCCCGAGCGGCTCGCAAGCAAATTCCGGCCCAAGCAATTGATGAGTCGCATCCGAAATACGGATTTCATCGGGCTCTGCGGCTTTTTGAATGCGCGCGGCGAGATTGACGGTGTCGCCCCACAGGTCATAGACGAACCGCCTTTTGCCGATGACGCCCGCGACGATTGGCCCTGAGTGAATTCCAATTCTAAGGCTTAGCGGTTCTCCTGCGAAGCGCTCGCACCTGGCCGCCTCCCGCAGCTCGAGCGCATAATGTGCAAGGGCGTGCGCGTGATCTGGTCGCGCGACGGGCAGGCCAGCGACCGCCATGACGCAATCGCCGATGGTCTTGATCTTTTCGCAGCCATGCTGTTCCGAGAGCAGATCCGCAGCCCTGAAGAAGTAATTCAAGATAGCGAGCGTCGTCGTGGCTCCGACGCTCCGCGCTCTTTCCGTAAAACCGACGATGTCGGCAAAGAGCACACTGACCTCCGCGTGGTTGTCTGCAATTTGCTCGTCCGCCTTCAGCCGCTCCGCGATCGAGGCCGGAAGAATGTTAAGGAGCAGGGATTCGGCGCGCCGGTACTCGCGCGACAAACCCTCCTGGCTCTCCCTCAATGCCTCATTCGTCGATTGCAGCTTCGCATTGAGTTGACGCTCCCTCTCCTGCAGAAGCGTCATTTCGTATGCCTTCTGCTGAAGCCGCTGCTGGTGGTCGCGTTCGGGCGTGGCGTCGAGAAAGACCAGCCACACCGAGTCGCCATCGCCAAAGAAGTGAAGGTCCGCGACATGCCCGCCGGGCAGTTCCATCATGGGCATATGGAATGGAAGCTCGGGGCAAGGCAGCAGCCCTTCCATGAATTCAAGCTGCTGGGCAACGGGCTCGCCGAGGCGAAGCGACGAGAGCCCGTAAAAGTCGAGATTGCCGCCCTTGGCTTCTATGCATTGCCGGCTATCGATCATCAGATAAGCTGCGAAGCGCTCATTCGAGAAGAAGTCGTATATCCAGCTTCTGACTTCTTTCGGCAAACTGGACATGGTCTAGTTGGCGACCATCGAAGCAAGCTGACGAAACGCATCGTCGACATGTTCGCCCGAAAGCGCGCTCGTCAGATAGATCTGCCATCCACGTTGCTTGAGTTCGTCGATCTCGCCCTCCGGTACCGCCCACCGATCAGTCAGGTCGGACTTGTTGAACAGCAATATGAACGGCATGGCGCCGAATTCGGCCTCGCACCGTTCGCGCAGCGTGAGCGCCACCGCAAGAGTGGCTGGCCGGGTTCCATCGGCGACCAGCACGAGCCCGGTCGCGCCTCGCACATAGCTGACGCGGAACGAGCCGATATCGTCTTCGCCGGCCAGATCCCACAAGATCAGGTCCACTGTCTTGTCCGGAAACGCGACGCTCTTCTTGTCGATCTTGACGCCGACCGTGGTCAGGTAGTTTTCCGAGAAGATGCTTTGGACGAACCTGCGCACCAAGCTGGTCTTGCCGACGGCGAACCCGCCCAACATGCAGATCTTTTTTTGCAGCATCCTGGGCTCCGCGCTACTCTAGGTTCACCGTAACCGAAACCCGGCGATTGGTGGAGTTCCCAGTTCGGCTATTTTCATTTTCGGGCACCGCCGGCTCGAAGGTGCCGGCGCCCCGAACCTGCAGGAGTTCCGGAGCGACGCCGCGCTTGTTGAGAAGCGCGCGAACTGTCTCGGCGCGGGCGGCGCTGATCGACGCGTTGGCCGTCTCGCGACCCGTTATATCCGAATGGCCGGTCAACATGAACCGCGCCGTCACGCCTGCCTTGTGGGCATTTTCTGCGAATTCCTTCAGCTGATCAGCCAGTCTGTCGAGCACCGGCGTCTGCTCCGGTCCCGGGACAACTCTACCGGAAGAGAAGAAAATATCGGTCGTCTGGATGGCCTCTCTCAACTGATTAAGCTCTGCAAGGTTTAGCTCGCTCAGCTGCGAGACATCCAGAACCACTCCGTCCGCCGAAAGTTGGTCGGCGGCGGCCCGCGCTCGGCTGATCCAGCCGGCAGGTGCCTCGCCCACAACGACGATGCGACCCTGGACGATCGAAAGCCGAACCGATTTCGGCGGGGACAGCGACGCCGTCAGCCGCTTCACCACGAACTTCGGATCAAGACTCTGATAGAATTGCCACTGTGAATGAACGCGAGCGGGATCGACCTGTGTTCCGGACAGCAGAGCTTTTGGGTCGACGGCAAGAGGATCTCTCAGACCGGAAATGTAGAAATCTCCGCCCCTCGCCGATTGCTGAGCGACGATGATTCCCGGTTCGGCCTCAAGTCGCGACACATAATACTGCCAATGCTCCGCCGCGCGTGCATCGGGGCTCACATCACGAACCTTGGAGATGTCGAACTCCGGCCCGCCTTCTGAAAGCTGTCTTGCCGCTGCGCGCGCCCGATCTATCCAGGTGTCGGGAGCCTCACCCTCGGCAACAATGCGACCTTTGACGATTGAAAGTCGCACTTTATCCATCGGATACAGCGACGCCGTTAGCCGCTTCAAGACGAACTGCGGCTCAAGGCTCTGATAGAATTGCCAGCTGGCATGAACGCGCGCGGGATCGACCTGCGTCCCGGACAGCAGCGACTGCGGGTCGACGGCAAGCGGGTCTCTCAGACCGGCAATATAGAATTGGCCATCGCGCACATTCTCTTGGGCGACGATGATGCCGGGCTGCGCCTCCAGGCGCGACACATAGGCCTGCCAGCGCTCCTCGGGGCTCACATCACGGACCCCGGAAATGTCGAAGACCGGGCCGCCGGCTGAAAGCTGCTGGGCGGCCGCGCGCGCCCGGTTGATCCACGCGGTGGTGGCTACACCCGCGGCAACGATGCGATCATTGACGACTGAAAGCCGCACCGAATCCGGCGGAGCAAGCGAGGCCGTCAGCCGTTTAAGCACGAACTGCGGCTCAAGGCTCTGGTAGAATTGCCAGCTTGCATGAACACGCGCGGGATCGACCTGCGTTCCCGCCAACAGCGACCTTGGGTCGGCGGCAAGCGGGTCTCTCAGACCTGTAATGTAGAATTGGCCGTCGCGCACGTTGTGATCGGCGACGATGATGCCAGGCTGGGTCTCCAGTTGCGACACGTAGGCCTGCCAGCGCTCCTCGGCGCTCACATCGCTGACCCCGGAAATGTCGAAGACTGGGCCGCCTGCCGAAAGCTGCTGGGCAGCGGCCCGCGCCCGGTCGATCCACGTGGTGGTCGCCTCGCCCTCGGCAACGATGCGACCATCGACGACCGAGAGTCGTACCGAATCCGGCGGCGCCAGCGACGCCGACAGCCGCTTCAGCACGAATTCCGGCTCGAGGCTCTGATAGAAGTGCCAGTTTGAATGAACGCGGGCGGGATCGACCTCCGTTGCCGGCAGCAGCGACTGTGGGTCCGCGGCGAGCGGGTCTCTCAGGCCGGCGACATAGAACTCGCCGCCACGGATTTTTTGGTCCGAAACGACGATGCCCGGTTGGGCTGCCAGCCGCGACAGGTAGGTCTGCCAGCGGTGTGCGGATTGCCAGGACAGAAAGAACCAGCCGCCCCCCACGATCAATGCCAGCAGGACCGCCGTCACCACCAGCCACGGAAATCCCTCTTTCGTATCCATGTGCTGCAGCTCGACGCAGGTCTGCAACTGCGTCTCCACGCCGGGCAACTGGGAACTATCCCCGTCGAACCGCTCCAGGGCTCGCGAGGATTCTTGATGGATGCGAAGCAGTACGTCGCGGATGACTTCATGCAGTTCCTCCGGAGGATTTCCCCGGATCACCGCAACCAGGGTCGCAAACTGTCCGACTTCCGACCAGAGGCGAAGTTCCCCAAACCGGATGGTGTCGAGGCCGCTGTTTTCCTTCTCTTTGAAAGAGTCCTTCACAAAATCCTGGATGGCGCTCAGCATCGAGGAAATCAGTTGAGGGTCTTCGCTGGTTGCGTCTTGGGATGTTACATGCGCAATCAGGAGCCCAGAAGCGCGACTGATGAGAAAGACATGTTCCACGCGATAGATAAGAGAATGCTTGAGAACAACTGCCGAGAAGCTTGTCCCCGTTCGCCAGGCTTCAAACCTCCACTTCAACCCATGCCAAGTGAATATATGCCTCAGAGACTCATTCAACGACTGGAAGGTCTGGTCGATCTTTTCGCCGATCGACTTGCGAATGGCCGGCAGAAAAACCGGATACAATATATCGGTCAGCGTGTTCGGGTTCTTTTGGATGGACCGCTGCGCGGCTCTCTCGACGGCCGGGGCAAGGGCCTCGCCGAGTTGCGCATGGGACGCGCGCGCCGTTGCTTCGGGCAGAACGTTTCCCACCGCGGCGGCAAGCTGCTCGGGTTCGTCGAGCAGGTGCGTAACGCGTGACAGCTCCGAGATCTCGCCGCCGACGAGCAGTTGGCGGAGCCTTTCAAGCCGATGATCGGCGGCCGGAACGCCTTCGT
Organism: Mesorhizobium sp. B2-8-9; assembly: GCF_006439475.1. NCBI lineage: Bacteria > Pseudomonadati > Pseudomonadota > Alphaproteobacteria > Hyphomicrobiales > Phyllobacteriaceae > Mesorhizobium > Mesorhizobium sp. B2-8-9. The sequence goes on from NZ_VFTQ01000034.1 coordinate 17,495, forward strand.
AAAGGGCACGGTTGTCAGGATCGACGTTCCGGGCAATTTCCACCAAAAGGCGGGCCAAAGCCTCGCGATCAATACCGGTATCGTTCGAAGCTTGTCTTTGAGATAGGCTGATTGGTTCGACGCTCGACGTCAAGTTCCGATCAACTCACTTTCCAGCCACGCTCCGAATTGCCCTTGCTGCCGACGGGATCCTGGTTGAGACATTTCGCGACCTCGACGAACAGGCCGGCCAGAAGATTCCGGTCAGTCTTGACGCTGCTTAGATCGGAAAAGATCTTCTCCATCAGCATTTGAGCGCTTTCGTTCTTCTGCTTGATTTCCTCGCGCAGCAAATGGTCGCTTCTGCTCATGCGATCCGCGAATTCGCGCTCGAGCTCGCTCAATTGGTCCGACAAGGCGCGCACCTGCTTTTCGAGCGCCTGGTTTTGATCGCGAAGATTGCGGTCGATCTCCTTGTCGGCCTCGGCGCGCGCATCCTTTTCGTTGCGCAACTGCGTCGCCAGCGAGTCGACCTGCTTCTTGGCATTCGACTCGTAGGTTTCAAGATTGCGCTTGGTTTCGGACTCGACATCCTTGAAGCGTTGCAGGAACCGCTCTTCAAGCTTGGAGAAACGGCGGTCGTAGTCCTGCATCTGATTGCCGAACAAAAGATCGCGTATCTTGTCGACACCTGGAGCATCACCGCCGGCCCCGCCCTCGCGAGCCTGGGAGGCCATGAAGTTCAGCCCGTTTCCCTCTGCATTACCTATCAGATTTGCGTCCGCTTTACTTGCCGAAGAAGCGGCACTCGAAGATTCCTTCGCCATTTCTGTGCCCCAATTACCCACTGCAACATTAGGAGATGGTAAACTATGTCAGACAAATACCAAGCCCGCAAGACGGAATCCGTTGGTTTGACCCAGCCGAACGCCACGTCACCGACGTGGCAACGGAAGTTGGAGCGATTCCATCTTAAAAGCGGCCGCGACTTATCAGCGATCAAGCCGGCAGGCGCGGGGTCGTCGAAGCGGTGTGACGGTCCGCAATCTCTGCGCTCACGGCCGTTCAACCGCAAGGCGATCAACCGCGTAACGACGGCGGCAGCGCTCAGGGCCGGCAGCCAAAGATGGAAAATCGGGGATGATCAATACCGGCGAATGGTGCAGGTTCTTCATGATCCGTGGCAAGCGGGCAACTGAGCGGGTGCGGCTCCCGCTTCAGCATATGGACCCCTTGAGGAATACAAATTGAAAATTTTGCCCTCATGTTTCACAACAGGTCGGTGGGCTCGCGAGGGTGGTTTCGAATCCAGCGGGTCGTCCCCGGTTCTCAACGCGAGAATTCTGAAAGACGTTCAATATGACGCAGCACGTACAAGACGCTCGAATTCTCATGTATAGCCACGACACGTTCGGGCTCGGCCACTTGCAGCGCTGCCGGACGATCGCGCATTCGCTGGTCGAGGATTTCCGCGGACTTCAGGTGCTGATCATTTCAGGCGCGCCTATCGCCGGCGCCTTCGACTATCGCGCCCGTGTCGACTTCGTGAAGATCCCCAGCGTCATCAAGTTGCGCAACGGCGAATACACCTCGCTGGAAAAGGATATCGATCTGCATGAGACGCTCAGGATGCGGCAGTCGATCATCCGCCACACAGCCGAGACCTTCCGGCCGGAAATCTTCATCGTCGACAAGGAACCGCTCGGCCTGCGCGGTGAGATCGAGGACACGCTGTCCTACCTCAAGACGCGAGGTACCACGCTCGTGCTTGGCCTGCGCGAGGTGATGGATGCGCCGCATCTGCTCGAAGCCGAGTGGGCACGCAGGGATGTGATGCGCAAGATAGGCCTGTTCTACGACAAGGTCTGGGCCTATGGCCCGCCGGATTTCTACGATCCGTTGACCGGCTTGGATGTGCCGCCGGCTGTCAGGGCAAAGATGCGGTTCGTCGGCTTCCTGCAACGGAGCCTGCAGCGGAACGAGTTGCCCGGCCACCGGCCCGAGGGCGAGTATATCCTCGTTACCACGGGGGGCGGCGGTGACGGCGCGGAACTGATCCACGACGTCATCGATGCCTATCAGCAGGACCCGCAATTGCAGCATAGGGCGCTGATCGTGCTTGGGCCTTACATGCCGGCGCGCAAGCGCAACAAGCTGCTCAAGAAGGGGTCCAAGATCCCCTGCGTCAAGATGATCGAGTTCGACAACCGCATGGAAGACCTGATTGCCGGCGCCAAGGCGGTAGTGGCAATGGGTGGTTACAACACCTATTGCGAGATACTGTCTTTCGACAAGCCGGCGCTGATCGTGCCGCGCGTCGAGCCCCGCCAGGAACAACTGATCCGAGCTCGGCGCGCAGCCGAACTCGGCCTCATCGAGATGCTTTTGCCGGACGAAGCCAAGGATTCCCAGCGGTTTGCCGATGCACTGGTGGCGCTACCGGACCGGCCCCGCCCATCCCAGAGCAATCCGCATCTGAGGCTGGAAGGGCTGCCTCATATTTCCGAAATCGTTGCAGAACTGCTCGATCGGCGGGCCAGCCCTCACCTTTCGGTCATCGAGGGAATGAGCTGAGTTGCAACGTCGCAAGATCGTCGTGGTTCTGAAGGGCTATCCGCGGCTGTCGGAAACCTTCATCGCGCAGGAACTGCTCGGTCTGGAGCGCGCGGGATTCGACCTGATACTCGTCGCGCTCAGGCGGCCGACCGACGCAAAACGCCACCCCGTGCATGACGAGATCAAAGCGCCCGTCCATTATCTGCCGGAATATCTGCATCACGAGCCGCTGCGCGTGGTTCGCTCGCTGTTTGCCTATCTGCTGCGGCCGGGGTTCTGGCGCGCGCTCGGATCGCTAGCTGCCGATATCCCCCGCGACTTTACGCGCAATCGCGTGCGCCGCTTCGGGCAAGCGCTCGTGCTGGCGGCCGAATGGCCGCAAGACGCGGGATGGCTGCATGCACATTTCGCGCACACGCCGGCCTCGGTGACGCGCTATGCCAGCCTGCTTCGTAGTCTGCCCTGGAGCTGCTCAGCCCATGCCAAGGACATCTGGACTTCGGCGGACTGGGATCTGGCCGGCAAGCTTTCCTCGGCGCGCTGGACGGTCACTTGCACGAAAACCGGCTTCGACCGTCTGAACGAACTCGCCAATGGCAACTCGTCCGTGCATCTGAGCTACCATGGGCTCGACCTTGATCGCTTCGGCAGTTTCGGCGAGGCGCGAAAACAGCGGGACGGCTCGGCGCCGGACGAACCGGTCATCATTCTGAGCGTCGGGCGCGCCGTTGCAAAGAAAGGTTACGATACCTTGCTGGAGGCCCTTGCCCTCTTGCCTGGCGATTTGGCGTGGCGTTTCGAGCATATCGGCGGCGGCGAGGAACTGGAACGGCTCAAGGCGCTGGCGCAAAAGCTCGGACTGGATGAACGCGTCTCCTGGAAGGGCGCGCTTGCGCAAGAGGAGGTGCTTGAGCACTACCGGTTCGCCGACATCTTCGCCCTGGCCTGCAGGATCACCGCAAATGGCGACCGGGACGGTCTGCCGAATGTCCTGGTGGAGGCGGCCAGCCAGCGGCTTGCCTGCGTGTCGACCGATATTTCCGGCGTGCCGGAGCTTTTATCGCCGGATGAAACCGGGCTGCTGGTTCCGACGGAAAACCCAATTGCCCTGGCAGAGGCGCTGGAGCGCCTGATCCGTGATCCCGTGCTGCGCGCCCGCCTCGGCGACGCCGCGGAGCAGCGCGTGCGCTGCAATTTCGACCATATGGCTAGCATTGGACAGCTCAAGGAACTGTTCGAGCGGGAGTGGCGGGCCGCCGAATGAAGCGACTGCGCGCTTTCTTCTATGTCCAGCACCTCCTCGGCATCGGCCATCTCGCGCGCGCCAGCCGCATTGCGGCGGCGCTGGTCGATGACGGGTTTGACGTAACCGTGGTGACTGGCGGAGCGTCGATCGCGGGGTTTCCAGGACTGGGTGTAAAATCTGTGTCCCTGCCACCCGTCACCTCCGGTGATGAAGGATTTTCCGGACTTGTCGACCTGCAGGGCAAACCCATCGACGATGATTTCAAGAAACGGCGTTCAGGAATGCTGCTGCAGGCATTCCTGGATTGCAGGCCTGATATCGTCATTGTCGAGGCGTTTCCATTTGGACGCCGGCAGATGCGTTTCGAACTCTTGCCGCTGATCGAGGCCATCGACGCGACGTCGCCCAGGCCGCTGCTGGTGACGTCCGTCCGTGATATCCTTCAGGAGCGCGTCAAGCCGGGCCGAAATGAGGAAACGGTTGATCTCATCAACAGGCATTTCGACCTTGTCATGGTCCACGGCGATCCGGCTTTCGCAACCATCGACAAGACATTTCCGCTGGCTGGGGCAATCAGGGCCGAGGTCACCTACACAGGGCTCGTTGCCGCGCCGCCATCGCCCGCGGCCACCGAGCGCTTCGACATTCTGGTGTCGGTTGGCGGCGGGGCTGCCGGAAGGGGCCTTGTCGGTTCCACCATCGCAGCGGCGCGGAATGCCAACAATGGCTGGAAATGGTGTTTGATCACCGGCCCCAACCTGCCGAAAGACGAGTTTGACGCGATCGCACGCGATGCCCCGCCGGGCCTGTCCATCTTCCGCTTCCGCGAGGATTTTGCCAGCTTGCTGACCGGCGCCCGCCTGTCGGTCTCGCAGGCGGGTTACAACACGGTCTGCGATGTCCTGCGCGCGGGTTGTCGCTCCCTGCTCGTGCCGTTTGCAGCCGGCGGGGAAACCGAACAAACAGTTCGCGCCCTGATGCTCGAAGAACTCGGGCTTGCAACGGTGCTGATGGAAAAGGACCTGACGCCTGAAGGTTTGGCGCAGGCGATCGAACAGGCGCTTGTGGCACCGAGGCCGTCCGCGCATCGTCTCGATCTGGAAGGGGCGCGTCACTCGGCGCAAATCCTGTGCGAGCGGCATCGAACACGGTCCCTAAAATGGGGCCCGGTCTCGGAATAGGACATCATCAAGCAGATGGCGGGGCCTAAAGCTCGTCGCGCTGAACCGGATTCAGGCGCCGCGCTTTAAGTCTTTGTTTTGATGCATGTCGTTGTCCTAAAACCGCTACGCGCTTTTGGGCGAAATGCATCAAACAGTTCCAATTAGCATGAAGCGCGAATAATTTTTTGTCGGTAGTTCGCCAGAGAATCGTATCTCCCGCAGCGCCGCCATTGCTTCGAGAGCTGCAAGTGAAGCCACGCAGTTGATGTGCGTCGGCTCGCTGAAATAGTCATTTGATTGCAGCAGTACATTCGTGCCCCGCGGAAGCAGGGCAAGCCAGGCACGCAGATCGGCTATGTGCTCGCAGCTCGTATTGACTATCAGATCGGACGGCCCGGCCGCATAGTCGAGTGCGTACATATCTGCTGTTAGCGCCCGGAACCGGCCGCCGGCTTCCCGGTTGAGGGTCCGGGCAACTGGCGCGACTTCGGGATCGATGTCGATGCTATCGACTGCCGCAATATCGAAGCGGGGGTCGTTGAAAAGCATTGCCGGCAATATGCCGTACCATCCGCCCAGAACCCATATGCGCCCGAAGCGCCCGCCGCAGCTTTCGAACAGCCTGTCAAGCGCCCACATCTTGCAGGCCACCTGCTTGTGGTTGAAGGCGTTGGCGATGTCGGCCTTCGGATGTTTGGCGATGACGCGCGCCAGCCCTGCCACGAGAGGGTGGTTGACATAGGCAGCAATTCCCCGCGTGAGGTCCAAGGCCTGCTCGTGCCCGTCCATGCCGGCATTGCGCGGTTGCGTGACATCCATCATATTCGCCTTGTACGTTGGGATTTCGGGCGACACAACGCAATCTTGCCCCGCCAAGCCGCCTCGCAGGCTTCGAACATGTCGCCGGTGATGATTGCCGATGCGCCGTCCACCAGCTGATGCTTTTACTTTGTTCTTTAAACTGAAGGTCCACAGTCGCATATGGAACCCAGCCTGGCTCGCTATATCTGGACGCACACCAAGAAGCAGCAGCTCTGGATATTGGTTATCGTCTTGCTTTCGATGATCCCGTATTTCATGTCCTTTGACCTGCCGAAGTTGATTGTCAACGGCCCGATCCAAGGTCGCGGCTTCGAGCAGCCGGGCGCGACCCAGCCATTCATGAGGCTACACTATAACCTGCCGTTCATCGGAGAGGTCCAGTTCTTTCCTGGCTTTCAGCTCGACCGCACGACGACGCTGCTTGCCCTGAGCCTTGTGTTCCTCCTGCTGGTCATCATCAACGGCCTGTTCAAATTCTACATCAACACCTACAAGGGCCGCCTCGGTGAACGGATGCTGCGCCGTATCCGCTTCGAACTGGTCGATCGTGTGCTGCGGTTTCCGCCGCGTTATTTCAAGCGCGTGAAATCCGCCGAGGTGGCAACCATGGTGAAGGACGAGGTGGAGCCGCTGGGCGGTTTCATCGGCGATGCTTTCCTGCAGCCGGTGCTGCTCGGCGGCCAGGCGGTGACGGCCATGCTGTTCATCGTGGTCCAGAACTTCTGGCTCGGAATGATCGCCGCCGTGATCGTCTTGATCCAGATCGTGCTGATCCCGCGAATGCGGCGGCGGTTGATCGTGCTCGGGCGCAAACGGCAGTTGACGGCGCGCGCGCTATCGGGCCGCGTCGGCGAAATCGTCGACGGCATCGGCGCGGTTCACGTCCATGATACGTCAAACTACGAGCGCGCCGACATAGCTGCCCGGCTCGGGCTCATCTTCAAGATCCGCTTCGATCTTTACCAATGGAAATTCATGGTGAAGTTCCTCAACAATTTTCTCGCGCAGATCACGCCCTTTCTGTTCTACATGGTCGGCGGGTATCTGGTCATTCGGGGGCGGCTGGACGTCGGTCAGCTCGTGGCCGTGATCGGCGCCTACAAGGACCTGCCCGGACCGATGAAGGAACTGATCGACTGGGATCAGGACCGGCAGGATGTCCAGGTCAAATACCAGCAGGTCGTCGAACAATTCACCGTCGAGGGTCTCATTGCGCCGCGAATCGGGGCACTGACGATCGACGATCCCGGTCCGATGACCAACCCCCTGTCGGCGATCGGCCTGTCCATGGCAGACGATGGCGGTGCAATGCTCCTCGACCGTATCTCTCTCCAGGTCAAGCCCGGTGAGACGGTGGCGCTGGTCAGCACCTCAACAGGTGGAGCGGAGGCGCTTGCAGAGGCCTTCGCGCGGCTGAACTGGCCGGAAAGCGGAAAGGTCGCTTCGGGTGCCGACGACCTGCTTGAACTCCCCGAAGCAGTGACCGGCCGGCGCATGTCCTATGCCTCGTCGGACGTTTTCCTGTTCCAGGCAAGCCTCCGCGACAATCTGCTCTACGGGTTGAAGCATGCGCCGCTGACATCGGTGACTTATGACGGTGCCGCGGCGGACCAGCACCGCTGGAACATCCACGAGGCGCGCCGGTCGGGCAACCCAGACCTTGATATCCACAGCGACTGGATCGACTACGCTTCCGTCGGCGCTACGGGCCCGCACGACCTCTTTGAAGCCGTGCGCCAGGTGCTCGACGCGGTTCTTCTGTCGCGCGACATTCTGGATCTAGGCTTGCGTTCTTCGGCCGACCTCACGCGTCACACGGAGCTTGCTGGGCGGATCGTCGAACTGCGTGCGGCGCTGCGAACCCGGCTGGAACACGAAGGATTGAACGGACTGGTGGTTCCTTTCGAACCGGGCGCCTACAATAAGGAAGCAACGATCGGCCAGAACCTGCTCTTCGGCGCTGCCGCCGGCCCGGAGCTGGCCGACAGGGCTCTGGCGGCAAATCCCTATTTTGCTTCCGTGCTGAGGCAAGCCGGCCTCGATCGCACGCTCTACGAAATGGGCATGGATATCGCCAAACAAGCGATCGAGCTGTTTGCCGACCTGCCGCCCGATCACCAGTTCTTCCAGCAGCTCGCCTTCATGAGCGCCGAGGAGATACCAGCCTACGAAACCTTGCTGCAACGGCTCAAGAACCGTCCCTACGAGACGGTCTCGGAGAACGACCGCGCCATGATCGTCACCCTGAGCTTTGCCTATATCGAGCCCCGGCATCGCTTCGGCCTGCTCAGCGACGAATTGATGAACAAGATCGTCGCCGCACGCAACCAGTTCTATGAAGACCTGCCGCCCGAGCTGCAAAACGCCGTCGAACGCTACGATCCTGCCAAATACATTGCTGCGGCTACTGTCATGGACAATGTCCTGTTCGGGCGTCTGGGCAGCAACCATCCCGATGCGCCGGACCGCATACGCTCCATTGTCTATGATATTCTTGATGAACTGGGGCTTTATGCCGAACTGCTGGATGTCGGCTTGGACTTCAACGTCGGCGCCGGCGGCAGGCGGTTGACCAGTGGACAGCGACAGAAGCTCGATGTTGCCCGGGCCCTGCTCAAGCGTCCCGATTTTCTCATTTTCAACCGGCCGCTGTCGGCGCTCGACCAGCGCGTACAAGAAAAGGTGCTGCAAAACGTGCTCGAGGAAGCCAGACGCGACGGCCGTTCGCCGGCAATTGTGTGGGTCGTGACGAATCCGGCAATGGCGATGATGTTCGATCGCGTTGTCGTCTTCGACTCGGGTCGTTTGGTGGAAGACGGACCACACGAGACGCTTTTGGCGGGGAGCGGTATTTTCAAGGAACTGCTGTCATAGAGCCCGGACATTCAGATGGGATCGTTCCGCCGATGGGAACTTGCTGCAAGCTCAAGAGATTAAGGTTTCCAACTGATCGGGCCGCCACGTTCGCGCGGTTCGTCCCGCTATCCGCAAGCAGAATTGATTCCATCTGGATGTCGGTTGTTCTAGTCTGGCAAACGTGAATTTTGGGAGGTTTGCGACAATGCTGCTCAAGGATGAGGTCGGAATGCTGCAACGCGTTCCCTTGTTCTCTGGCATCGAGCCGGCAAAGCTCAAGCTGCTTGCGTTCACATCTGATCGCGTAAGCTACAGCGCCGGCCAGATCCTTTTCCGGCAGGGCGACGAGGGAGACGCCGCCTATGTCATCCTTTCAGGCAAGGCCGATATTCTGGTCGATTCCGAGAGCGGACCGATAAAAGTTGCCGAACTGCTGCCAAATTCGATCGTTGGCGAGATTGCCATATTGTGCAACAGCTCCCGCACGGCCACCGTCAGAGCCGCAAGTCCGGTGGAAGCCTTGAGAATTCGCAAGGATCATTTCCTGAGGCTTATGAAGGAGTTCCCGGAAATGACCGTCGAGATGGTTCGGGTTCTCGCCGATCGCCTAAGCCATACGACCGCGGATCTGATCGACGCACGAAGCGCCAAATAACGAATGATTTGCGCCGATCCTTGCCGTCGTGATGGCACTGACCTCTCACGGACAAGGTCATCAGGAGGAAAACCTGGGTAGTGTCTCAGTTTGAAATTTGACGGCGCGAAAGCCGTTGTCGCGAGCCGGCGCGAACTCCTATATGCTTAGCGGAAAGCATGGGATGGAACAGCCACAATGACGCTTCAAGAGAAACGATTTTGGAACGCCGGCCTTCGCGGCGGCGGTCGCGAGGTTTATGCGTTAGGCATCGACACGGAAACCTGGGAACTTAAGGTCCGCTATCTCAAATTCTGGCGTGGCGATCTTAAAGAGTTTGCCATTTTCAGCATCGCCAGATTTTTCGAGCGGGTTGGCGACCCAGGGCCAAAGAATATCCTGCGCAAAGAGTTGGAAAAACTCCCGGCGATAATTGGCTTGGAAGCCGCAAGGGATAGCGTCTAGATGCCGACCGGACCTAAAGGCCAGAAGCGCCCCGCCGACGTGATCGGCAATGCCGTCCGCGTCATGCGCATTGCCACTGGCGAGGAAGCCGACGAAGTGACGGACGACGGCAAGAGCGCCGCCGCCAAAGAGCTTGGATCCAAGGGCGGAAAGAAGCGCGCCGCCAACATGACGCCAGAGCGGCGCGCCGAGATTGCGAAGAAAGCCGCCGCAAAACGCTGGGGAAAATAGCAGCAAGCATTTTGCTGTGAAAAATGGTGCGTTGGTGCTTGCTATCGTCAGCAAGCATCTTTATTGGCATTTCATGCAGCAAGCATGAGGTGATTCCAATGATAGACACTCCCCAGAGCAAGGGCGGTACAGCCCGTGCAAACCAACTCTCCCCTGAAGAACGAAGCGAAATAGCAAAGCAGGGCGCGCAGGCTCGCTGGCGGTCCGCTGCGGCTCCGCCAGATCCTTCGCTTCCGCTCGCCACTCACCAAGGGAAAATGACGGTCGGTTCCCTGGATCTCGATTGCTATGTCTTGGAGGACGGTCGCCGTCTTTTCCATAAGCGCGGGATGGCGAGAGCGCTGGATATGAAGTCTGGCGGCGGCAATGTGTTCATGCGAGCAATGCGCCGAAAAGGACTAGGATCCGAACTCGACCAAAAACTGATCGAAAAGATCGAAAATCCTATAAATTTCAAGCCTTTGACACAGGATCTGGGGCATGGGTACGATGCGGAAGTTTTGGTCGAAGTTTGCAAGGCAATAATTCGGGCGGACGACGCCGGCAAACTGTCGCCATCGCAAATTCCGTTGGCGTCGCAGGCAAGGGTCTTGCTCAACGCATTTGCGAAGGTCGGCGTCACAGCCCTAATCGATGAAGCGACCGGATTTCAACAAATCCGTCGGCCAGATGCGCTTCGGATTCTCGTTCAGCAATATATCGAGGTCGAGAAACGTGAATGGGAAAAGCAGTTCCCGGATGACTATTACGATGAATTGAACCGCATGTACGGAAGCCGCAAGCTGACGACCACCGCGAACGGCGCGGTAATTCAGAACCGCCCGCAGCACTTTGCAAAATTCACCAGATCCTATGTCTATCATCCTCTGGAGAATGGCGCTGTTCTTGAAGAGCTGGACAGGATCAATCCTCAGATCAACGCCAAGGGCACCAGGCGTGATCGCTTCCACCAGCATCTGACCAAGGGCTACGGCATCGAGAAGCTTAAACGCCAAGTTCAGGAAGTTCTCACCCTTATGAAGGTGTCCGATACGACAAGTCAGTTCAAAAAGCTGTTCGGCAAACGGTTCCCGCAAGCTGGAACCCAATTCAGCCTATTCGACGATTAATCTGAATGTTTATGCTTGACACTAAGCATGAAAGTTCAGATATTAGGGGCATGAACAAGCTGCCCCTGAAAACCCGCGTCCAGATCCTCACCATGCTTTGCGAGGGTTCTTCCATGCGGTCGATCTCACGCGTTGCCGATGTGTCGATCAACACGGTTTCGAAGCTACTTGTCGATGCCGGCAAATTCTGCGCCGAGCTGCACGACCGCGAAGTTCGTAACGTGAAGTCCAAGCGCGTCCAGTGCGATGAAATTTGGTCGTTCACTGGCGCGAAGCAGAAGAACGTTGCCGGCATGAAAAAGCCCGTTGATGGCGCTGGCGACACATGGACCTGGACCGCTCTGGACAGCGACAGCAAGCATATCATTTCGTGGCTGGTCGGTGGCCGTGATGGCGAATATGCGCTCGCCTTCATGGACGACGTGAAGGACCGTCTTGCCAATCGCGTCCAGCTTACGACCGATGGTCACAAAGCCTATCTCAATGCGGTCGAGGAAGCCTTTGGGGCGGACATCGATTACGCAATGCTGGTCAAGATGTATGGCGAGCCGGAAGGCAAGGCAGTGCCGCAGGAACGCCGCTACAGCCCCGCCGTTTGCACTGGCGCGAAGAAGACCCGCATCGAAGGCGAGCCCGATCTGGCGCACGTCAGCACGTCGCACGTCGAACGCCAAAACCTCACGATGCGGATGCAGATGCGCCGCTTCACGCGGTTGACCAATGCCTTTTCGAAGAAGTTCGAAAACCACGTTCACATGGTCGCGCTGTACACTGTCTGGTACAACTTCATCCGCGTTCACAAGACGCTGAAAACGTCGCCGGCAATGGCGGCTGGCGTGTCGGCAACGTTGTGGTCGATGGACGATCTTTGCGGCATGATGGACGCCGTTGCGCCGAAGCCCGGCAAGCGCGGACCTTACAAAAAGTCACCCGCCGAAATTTCAAACTGAGACACTACCAAAACCTGTCTCGCCTAGCAGCAGTTGTTTGGCTACGATGGCCTAGGGGACTATGAAGGGCTTGCATGGACGACGACGTTTTCCTGGTCAGGTTTTGGGGCGTCCGCGGCAGCATTTCGGTATCGGGGCCAGACTTCTCCCGCTATGGCGGCAACACGATCTGCATTGAGATGCGATGCGGCAAGCATACGCTTCTGTTCGACGCCGGCTCCGGCTTGCGGCCTGCCGGCTGGGCGCTTCGGGCGTCGGGCGTGACCGATTTCGACCTGTTTTTCACCCACTGCCATTATGACCACATCATCGGGCTGCCGGCATTTAAGCCGATCTATGACCGCAGCGTCAAAGTCAGGCTTTGGTCCGGGCATCTTGCAGGACGCATGACGACCCGACAGATGGTCGATGAGTTCATGCGGCCGCCTTGGTTTCCGGTGAGACTGGACGTCTGCAAGGCAAGCCTCGACTATTGCGATTTCGTGTCAGGAGACGTGCTTCGGCCGCGTGAAGGGGTGGTGATCCGAACCGGCAGTCTCACCCATCCCGGTGGCTGTATAGGCTATCGGGTCGAATGGGGTGGCCGCGTCGTGGCGGTGATCACAGACACCGAACATGAGTCGGGTAAACTCGATCAGGCGGTGCTCGGCCTAATCGAAGATGCCGACCTCGTCATTTACGATTGCGCCTACACCGAGGAGGAAATGGAACGCTACCGCGGGAACGGGCACTCGACATGGCAACAGGGGGTCAAGCTCTGCGAGGCGGCCCGTGCGCGGGAGCTTGCGCTGGTTCACCACGATCCGGCGCGCACCGACGAGGAACTGGACGAGATCGAGAAACTGGCCAAGAACAGGTTTGCCGGCTCTTTTGCCGCGCGGGATGGTCAGACGCTCGAATTTCCAGTCTTATCGCACAAAGCGGGCTGAGCTATTTTCCTCTGCTGGCGCTGCGCCCGATCAATGTCCTGATCGGATGCCATGCACAGGCTGCATTGCGTGCGGTGACGGCGAACAGCCGTTCGAGGAAAAGCCAGGCCGATTCATCATGCACGAGATGATGGGTGAGCAGGCCGACCGGTTCGCCGCCGTCGAATGCATGCCGCAATTGCGCGGCGACGGCCTGAACCAATAGGCCATGATCGCGGCAGCCGCGCGTGCCATGCCAATCCATGATGTCGACATTGCTGTTGATGACCGCCAGCGAAGCCGGCTTCGGCGGCCCAAAGACCGACAGTGCCAAAAATCCTATCGACCCAAGGTCGGATACCAAGCCGGCGTCGATCCTGTTCCAGGGTGGCACCAGCATCGGAACGGCACGTGCGCCGTGCAAGCCGGTTATGCGAGAGAGCCCGCGAGCCAGATCATCGAGCACCGCCTCGGGTGGCCGATGCGGCCCGAGTTCCTGCTTTTTCTGGTCCTCGGGCGCATGATTTCGGTGCGCCCAGCCATGGATGGCGACCGTGGCATGCGGCGCCTCGTCAAGCCGGACGACAAGCTTCTCATCAGTTAGGGCTGGAATGACGGCCAGAGCGACCGGAACCCCGAATTCACTGGTGAGGTCGAGCAGCCGATCAAGCGCAAGCGTCGGATCCACGGCGTCATCGTCGCGCAGCCAGAATTCTGCCTTGCGGTCCGCCCGTTGCCAGCGCGCCAGTTCTTCCACCAAGGGTTGCCAGATCGGATCGGATGTCATGAGACCGGGATCTTCGCAAGAAGTTCGGCCAGACGCGCCGCCGCCGTATCGAGCGAGCGCTCCTCGAGGATGAAACGTCTGGCTTCTGCGGCCATGATGGTTCTTTCGTCGTTACGGGCCAGAAGCCTTTCAATGGCAGAAGCGAACGCCGTCACATCGCCCGGCGGGGTGAGGAACCCGGCCTGGCCATCCCGCACGACCTCCGGCACGCCGGCGATGTCCTGAGCCACCACCGGAAGGCCGGCGGCCTGTGCTTCAAGATAGGCAACGCCATAGGCCTCGCCGAAACCCGGCCAGACGTAAATTCCCCCACTGTAGAGGACATCCGGCACGGCGGCCGGCTCAATCGCGCCGAGCCATTCGATACGGTCGGCGGGCAAGCCGGCGAATTGCGCTTTGACCTGTTCGCGGGCAGGCCCGTCCCCGACGACCGACATGGTCCAGCGCAGGTGACCGATCGAACCGAGTGCTTGCGCCAGCATGCGATAGCTTTCGAGTTTGTCGCCCCGGCGCATCATGGCGACGGTAACGAGGCGCGTCGGACAACCCCGTGCCGGCATTTCACGGAATGCCGATGTGTCGATGAAGGGCGAAAGCGTGCCGAAAGTGGCGCCGGGTACCGCATCCGCCAGTCCCTGGCGGTCCCTTTGCGTGAAGCAGATGTTCAGTGCCGCCTGTTCGACGGCTCGCGTTACCAACGCTTGCGTATCGGCCCACAAACCGGCGTTGCGCCGTCTCGAATAGGAGGCTTCCGCCGTCACATAGGGGACAGCGAAGGCCGACGCCAGCTCGGGCCCGATCAGGTCGGGCGCCTTGTAATAGGGATGATAGGAGAACCAGAGATCGGGCTTGCCGTCACGATCCCAAAGCCTTGTCAGCCTCGCGGCTTCCTCTCGGGCCTCGATCTTGAGCGCATCGAAACTTTTCGGCTCCGGTTCGCGTAGGTAGAAGCGCAATTCGGATGCCAGTTCGACGCTATGCCCTCCATGCTCCAGCGCCTTGATCAGCGTCCGTGCCATCTGGCGATCGCCTGAGGCAACGGGATCATTGGGTGACTTCAGCGGCGCGTAGAAGGCAATTCGCATTGCCGGACCCTATCATCGGAAAGCCGGCGCAAGTCAATTTCGCAGCATGATCGACTTCACCCTTCAAACAGTGGAATGTGCTATCTGATGCCCATGGAAACACCTGCCGCGTCCGACCCGTTTGTAGCTTCTCTGCCGGTTTTCGCAAAGTTCGAAAGCGTTGCCGATATCGACAACTATCGGCCTCTCCCCGATGGCTGGGCGCTGGCCACCGCCGACATTGTCGGCTCGACCAAGGCGATCGAGGCTGGGCGCTATAAAACCGTGAATATGGCCGGGGCCAGTGTCATTTCGGCGCTGCTCAATGCGCTGGGTCGGCAAGATTTTCCCTTTGTTTTCGGCGGCGACGGCGCGCTCGTGGCGTTTCCCGGCTCAGCGCTGGAGATCACCCGCAACGCGCTGGCGGCTGTCCAGAGATGGGTGGCGGACGAACTGGACCTGACCTTGCGTGCCGCAATCGTGCCGATAATAGATATAAGAGCGCAAGGTCTCGACGTTCGCGTGGCGAGGTTCCAAGCCTCCGAAGCGGTCTTCTATGCCATGTTCGCCGGCGGTGGTGGCAGTTGGGCGGAAGCCGAGATGAAAGCGGGGCGCTACCGCGTCGATCCTGCGCCGGCCGGCGCGCGGCCGGATCTGACCGGCCTCTCCTGCCGCTGGAACCCGATCGAAGCACGGCATGGCGACATCGTCTCGATCATAGCCATACCGGGTCCGTCGCGCGACTTGCGCGGTTTTCAGTCTCTGGTTTCCGACATCATTGCCCTTGCCGGCAGGCAGGAACGCGATGGCCATCCAGTGCCGGTGAACGGGCCGGCCTACAGTTTTTCGCCCGCCGGCTTCGATCTCGAGGCGAGGGCCGTGGCGCCGGCAGGACGGCGGTGGTTGTCGAAGCTGTGGATATTGTTCCTGCTGACGCTAGCGGCCGTTGCCGATCGATTCGGGTGGACGATCGGTCGTTTCGATCCGAAGGTCTACAAACGCGACGTGGCCAGCAATTCGGATTTCCGGAAGTTCGACGACGGCTTGAAGATGACCATCGACGTTGACTCGGACGTCTTGCAACGGATCGAGAACCGGCTGAAACAGGCGGAAGAGGCGGGCATCTGCACCTATGGCCTGCACCGCCAGAAATCGGCCTTGATGACATGCCTCGTCGCTTCGCCGCTGCAGCGCGACCACCTTCATTTCATCGATGGCGCGGCCGGCGGCTATGCGAGGGCTGCCGCAAGCCTGAAGGCGAAGGTGCCGGTTTGATGACGGCTTGCGGAAACCGATCTTCCGCAATATGCCTCGGCCATGGTCCTTGAGACCAAGTGAGCCTCGCCACGGGAACGGACAGCCTGTCCGAATTGACGGGAAAGCAGATTTTTGGACGCCTCACGATCGATATATGACCATCTTCTAAACCGGATTTCGACGCGCGCTGCACAAGTCGGCGTGATCGGACTGGGCTATGTCGGATTGCCGCTGGCGGTTGCGGTCGCACGCGCCGGCTTCCCGATTTCGGGCTTCGACATCGAAGCCCACAAGGTCGAGAGCCTGAACAACGGCCAATCCTACATCGAGGCGGTGGCGTCGACAGCCCTTGCCGGCCAGGTGGCGAGCGGACGGTTCCGCGCCACTGCGGATTTTGCGGAACTGGCCGTCTGCGAGGTCATCATCATCTGCGTTCCGACACCGCTGACGAAAAACCGTGAGCCGGATCTCTCCTTTGTCAGGAAAACGGCAGGCACCATTGCGAAGCATCTGCGTCCCGGCCAGCTGGTCGTGCTGGAATCGACCACCTATCCCGGCACCACCGATGACGTGATCAAGCCCATACTGGAAGAAACCGGCTTGCGGTCGAAGATAGACTTCTTCCTCGGCTTCTCGCCCGAACGCGAGGATCCCGGCAACCGCAGCTTCGAAGTCGCGACGATCCCTAAGGTCGTGGCAGGCGACGGCATTGAAGCGGCGACGCTCGTGCAGGCTTTCTACCAGGGCGTGGTCAAGACCGTCGTTCCGGTTTCCACCACGGCGACCGCCGAGGCGGTCAAGCTGACGGAAAACATCTTCCGCTCGGTCAACATAGCACTCGTCAACGAGTTGAAGGTCGTGCTCGGTGCGATGGACATCGACATCTGGGAGGTGATCGAGGCGGCAAAGAGCAAGCCCTTCGGCTACATGCCGTTCTATCCTGGCCCCGGACTTGGCGGGCACTGCGTTCCGATCGATCCCTTCTACCTGACGTGGAAGGCGCGCGAATACGAACTGCCGACCCGCTTCATCGAGCTGGCGGCAGAGATCAACACGGCCATGCCACGTCATGTGGTCGATGAACTGGCGAAGGCGCTGGACCGGCGCTGTGGTAAGGCGCTCAGCCGCTCGCGCATTCTCATCGTCGGGCTCGCCTATAAGAAGAATGTGCCCGATATCCGCGAAAGCCCCTCATTGCGGCTCATTGAACTCATCGAGGAATGGGGCGGCAAGGCGGAGTTCCACGATCCGCATGTTACCGAGATACCGACCACGCGGGAGCATATGGCGATCAAGGGGCGCCGCTCGGTCGAATTGACCGAGGCGGCTCTGAAGGATTTCGATGCTGTCGTCGTTGCAACCGACCACGACGCGATCGACTATCAGACGATCGCCGATCACGCCCCTCTAATCGTCGACACACGCAATGTTTTTGGCCGCCTCGGGCTGGACCGAGAGACAGTGCTAAAGGCCTGACGGCATCTGAGCCGGCGAATTTCTTGTGCGGTGTCAGGATCGTGGTTGCACTCCGTCGGCTGACTCGCCACATAACGCCACCGAATACAGATGCATTTATGCCTTCCCCTTGGCCGCAAGGATAGTCATCCGGGATATTCTTCGCCGCTTTTGCCGCCGAGGCCGGCCTTGTTGACTTCGGGTGTCTTATCGTTGGGTCGTTGACGGACTGTGTTATGGCAGATCAGAGGATAATGGTTCCGTCTTCCGACGGGTTTCGAGATAGCATGAGCACATCGTACGCAGAAATTTCCACCATTCTCATGGATAAGGTTGCCGATTGGCTGAACGAATCGGCGCTGGCGGGCAACGACCTGGAAACATTGGTAAATGGCTTTTGCGAACGGCTGGCTGCTGCCGGCCTGCCGCTGAAGCGGGTGCATTTGAGCTTCTCGATGCTTCACCCGCTCTATGACGCGCTTGGCTTCACCTGGGTTCGCGGCCAGGGCATGGAAGTGGAAGGCTTCCGCAAGGAGGCCGGTGTGCCGTCTGAGAGATTCCTGACCAGCCCATACTACCATCTGCTCAGCAATAAGCTCGACCATCTGCGACGCCGGCTCGACCCGTCGGTGGTGTCGGAGTTTCCTGTTTTCGATGACCTCCGGCTTATGGGCATCACCGATTACATGGCTTTCGTCCATCCCTTCAGCGGCAACGCCAGTCAGGGCATGATGGGATCTTGGTCGACCGACAGCGCCGCGGGCTTCAGCGACAGCATGATTTCGGCGCTGCTGCGCATCCAGAGCCATCTCGCTATCGCCACCAAGATGGCGGTGCTCACCAAGCTCGCCGACAACATGATGACCACCTATCTCGGCGGCGACGCTGGCAGGCGCGTTCTTGACGGCCAGATCAAGCGCGGCGAGGGCGATACAATCCGGGCCGCACTGGTAATGGGAGATATGCGCGGGTCGTCGAGGCTCGCCGAAACCTCCGGCCGCGAAGTCTATATCGATACGCTGAACCAGTTTTTCGACGCCGTTGCCGCACCTTTCAATCGCAACGGCGGGCAGATCATGAGTTTCATCGGTGATGGCTTCATTGCCGTCTACCCTTGCGAAAGGCACCGTTCGCAGTCCGAGATCGCCTGCCAGGCTGCGCTTGCGGCCGCGCACAAGGCCAGCGCGCGCATGATGGATCTCAACCTGCGCCGAAAGGAGCAGGGGTTGTCAGACATCAAATTCGGTATCGGCCTGCATGTCGGCAATGTGATGTTTGGCAATGTCGGGCTTAAAGACCGGCTCACATTCTCTGTCTTCGGCTCGGCTGTGAACGAGGTCCAGCGCCTGCAGACCCTGACCAAGAAATATCCGCACAGCGTTCTGGCCAGCAAAGACTTCGCCGGCTATTGCGGCGCCAACAGCTGGCTGACGCTCGGCCACGAGGAACTGGCTGGCATCAAGCAGAAGCTGATGGTGCTTTCACCCGATCTGTCGGGAGCCCTCGTACCCGATGAAGACGGTGCGCCGGAGCCGATTCACGACCGAAGATCGGACGCCGAGCAGGTCATGCTGCTTCATCGCGATGCCGCGCGGATGGCGGCGGGCGACCCGAGTAAGCTCCAGTAAACCGCCGCGATCTGGCCCGATCGCCTTTGGTAGCCAGTTTGGTCGTCGGTTTCGCCACTGGCGACCGCTTCGAATCCAAGTTGCTCTGCGCTGACAATGCGCTAGTCTCGCTTTCTGGAGAGCTGCCAGAGTGGGGCTGGTGTGAGAATGAATTCGAGTGTCGATCTGCTGCGGATCGAAGACGTTGGCATCTCTTTTGCCATCATGGGGGGGCCGTTGCATGCCGTCAGGCGTGCAAATCTTCGCGTCCTGCCCGGTAAGGTTACCGCGCTTGTGGGCGAGTCAGGTTCCGGTAAATCGGTTCTCAGCCAAGCCGTGATGGGCATTTTGCCGAACACAGCCCATGTTCGCGGCCGGATCCTGTTCTCCGATCCTGAAAAGCCCGGCACGACGCAGGATATTCTCAAGATGTCGCGTGATGGGCCCGAAATCCGGGCGTTGAGAGGCAGCCGCATCGGCAAGATCTTTCAGGAGCCGATGACATCGCTGTCGCCGCTCCACACGATCGGCAACCAAGTCAGCGAATCCCTGCAGATTCATACGCCCATGGCTCGGGCGGAGCGCAAGGCGCGGACCGAGGAAATGCTCAGCCTCGTCGGCTTTCCCAATCCCAAGCGCGCCTATGACATGTATCCCTTCGAACTTTCTGGAGGATTGCGTCAGCGCGCCATGATCGCCATGGCGCTTATCTGCCGGCCCGCCCTGTTGATCGCCGATGAGCCGACGACGGCGTTGGACGTCACCATCCAGGCGCAAATCCTGCAATTGCTGCGCGGGCTTCAGACCAAGCTGAACATGGCGATGCTGCTGATCACGCACGACCTCGGCGTGGTCGCCAATGTCGCCGACGAGGTGGTGGTCATGTACCATGGCGAGATCATGGAGGCGGGACCTGTCGAGGCGATATTCCGCCGGCCAGGCCATCCTTACCTTAAGGGCCTGATGGCAGCCGTTCCGCATTTCGACCTGAAGCCTGGCGAAAGGCTAAAGGCGCTACGCGAGGTGCCGGTGAATGTCGGAAACCTGCTCGGCAAGCAGACCGCGCCGGCATCGGAGGGGCCGGACGACATCCTGCTGTCGGTCAGGGATCTGACAAAGACCTTCACCATCCGCAAGTCCGGATGGTTCGGCGGGGATCATCAAACCTCTGTTCGCGCCGTCGACGGTGTGAGCTTCGACATCAGGCGAGGTGAATGCCTGGGTCTGGTCGGCGAAAGCGGTTCCGGCAAAACCACCGTCAGCAAGATCCTCATGCGGGCCGTCACTCCCAGCGGTGGTTCTGTGATCTTCAACAGCCGCGAGGGACCGATCGACGTCCTGGCAGGCGAGGGAGAGGCCTTGCACATGCTGCGCGCGAAAATCCAGATGGTCTTTCAGGATCCGGTTTCGTCGCTTTCACCTCGCATGACGGTGGAGAACATCTTGAGCGAGCCGCTGGAAATCCATCAGCGCGGCAATGCCGCGTCCCGGTTAGCCATGGTCAAGAACCTGATGCAGGCAATCGGGCTCGATCCGCGCTTTATCAAACGTTACCCGCACAGTTTCTCCGGCGGGCAGCGTCAGCGTATCGGCATCGCGCGCGCGCTAGCGCTGGGGCCTGAACTGCTAATCTGCGACGAGCCGGTTTCGGCGCTCGACGTCTCCGTCCAGGCGCAGATCCTGAACCTTCTGAAGGATCTGCAGAAGGAACTGGGACTGACCTACCTGTTCATATCCCACAACCTGGCGGTGGTGGACTACATGGCAGACCGCATCGCCGTGATGTGCGGCGGGCGTATCGTCGAGCTTGCGCCGCGCGAAATCCTGCTCAGGAAACCGATCCATCCCTACACGCGCTCACTGGTCGCCGCAGTGCCTTTCCCCGATCTCGACAGGCCGATGGATTTCAAGACGCTGAAGCTCAGCGGCGCTTCCGACAGTAGCGCCTGGGGACCGCAATTCCGCGACGAGGGCAGCGACGATATGCTATCGCCGCTCGATCTTGGCGGCGGCCACCTCGTGCTGGCCCGGCGTTCGGCCGATGTCAGCGAGCTGCGCCATTGATCAGCCGGCGCACCGTCCTCGGACTCTTGGCTTCGGCATTTGTGCCGAGCACGTTGCACGCCGGCGATCTGGAGCCAGAATTTCTTCAGCCGCTGCTGAAGGCCCTGGCGCTGCCGGCACTCGCCAAACGCCTGCCCAAGAGCCCGCGCGTGGTGAACCTCGCTGCAATGGGCCGGCAGCCCGGCCAGTATGGCGGCACGCTGCGCACGATCATCGGCAGCCAGAAAGATATCCGGTTGATGACCATCTACGGATATGCTCGCCTGGTCGGCTATGACGAAAAGCTCAACCTGCAACCCGACATTCTCGAAAGTTTCGACGTGGCGGACGATCGCGTCTTCACTTTCAAGATACGGGAAGGACATAAATGGTCTAACGGCAGCCTGCTGACGCCGGAGGATTTTCGCTATTGCTGGGAAGATGTCTGGCTGAACGATGAGCTTACGCAAGGCGGGCTCCCCCCGACGCTGCTGGCGGACGGCAAGCCGCCACGCTTCGAGATCGTCGATCCGCTGACGGTCCGCTATAGCTGGGATGCGCCAAATCCCGACTTCCTGCCCAAGCTCGCTGCCTCTTCGCCGCTATCGCTTGTTCTGCCGGCCGCCTATCTCAAGCAGTTCCACAAGAAATACCAGGATCCATTCCGGCTCGCCGGCCTGATGGAGGAGAACAGGGCCAAGAAATGGACGCTCCTGCATATCCGCATGTCTCGGCAGTATCGCCCGGAGAACCCGGAACTGCCGACGCTCGATCCCTGGCAGAACCGGACCAAGCCGCCGGCCGAGCAGTTTGTCTTCGAGCGAAACCCGTTCTTTCATCGAATAGACGAGAATGGCCGGCAACTGCCCTATGTTGACCGGGTAATCATGAATGTGAGCTCGTCGGCGATCATCTCCGCCAAGACCGGTGCCGGCGAGAGCGACCTGCAATGTATGGGAATTGACTTTGCCGATTACTCCTTCCTGAAGGATGCGGAGAAGCGCTACCCGGTGAAGATGCATCTGTGGAAACGCACACAGGGTTCGCGGCTGGCGCTGCTGCCCAATCTGAATTGTGCCGACCAGGTGTGGCGTGGCCTTTTTCGTGACGTGCGCATGCGTCGCGCACTTTCGCTTGCTGTGGACAGGCGCGAGATCAATTTGGCGGTGTTCTACGGATTGGCGCAGGAAAGTGCCGATACGGTCCTGCCAGAGAGCCCGCTCTACCGGCCGGAATTCGCGAAAGCCTGGGTAGCCCATGATCCCGACCAGGCCAATGCGCTGCTCGATGAGGTCGGGCTTCAGACGCGTGACGGTGACGGCTTGCGGATACTTCCCGACGGACGCCCGGCGCAAATCATCGTGGAAACGGCCGGCGAAAGCACACTGGAAACCGACGCGCTCGAACTCATCACCGATCACTGGCGCGAGATCGGCCTCGCCCTGTTCGTCCGGACTTCGCAGCGCGACATCTTCCGCAGCCGCGCGCTTGGCGGCGAGATCATGATGTCGATATGGTCGGGCATCGACAATGGCGTGCCGACCGCCGATATGAATCCGTACCAGTTGGCTCCCACCATGGACGACCAGCTGCAATGGCCGCTCTGGGGTGCTCACTACCTGTCCCATGGCACGCTCGGTGAGGCGCCCGATCTTCCGTCTGTCGTCGAGTTGATGGCTTTGCTCAAGCGCTGGAACGCTTCGACCGGAGCCGCTGAGCGCGCCGAAATCTGGAATTCAATGCTGTCGATCTACACCGATCAGGTGTTTTCGATCGGCACGGTGAACGGAACGCATCAGCCGATTCTGGCGTCCTCGCGGCTGCGCAATCTGCCTGACAAGGCGCTCTACAGTTACGACCCGACCGCCTATTTCGGTGTCTATATGATGGACACATTCTGGCTTGGAGAGTCCTGAGCGTGCTTCGATATATTGTCTGGCGCATTGCTGTGATGGTTCCGACGCTGCTGATCATATCGGCGCTGGTGTTCACGATCATCGAACTTCCCCCGGGCGACTATTTCGACAGCTATGTTTCCGAGCTTCGGGCTCAGGGCGAAGCGGTGGATTCCGATCGCATCCAGATGATGCGCAAGGAGTATGGTTTCGACAAGCCGCCGGTCATTCGCTACTTCTACTGGGTCGGCGGAATGCTGCACGGCGATTTCGGCTATTCCTTCGAATATGAGCTGCCGGTTCGCGACGTCATCGGGGACCGAATGTGGCTGACCGTGCTGGTTTCCTTCGTCACGATCATCTTCACCTGGCTCATCGCCTTTCCGATCGGCATGTACTCAGCCACCCATCAATACAGCTGGGGCGACTACGGCCTGACTTTCTTCGGCCTTCTCGGCCTTGCCATTCCGAATTTCATGCTGGCGCTGATCCTGATGTATTTCGCCAACATCTGGTTCGGCACGTCCATCGGCCATCTCATGGACCAGCAATATCTCGGCGAGCCGATGAGCTGGGCCAAGGCGAAGTCGATCCTCGCCCATCTCTGGATCCCGGTCTTGATCATCGGCACCGGTGGCACGGCAAGCATGATCCGGCGGCTGCGCGCCAATCTGCTCGATGAGCTACACAAGCAATATGTCGTGACCGCGCGCGCCAAAGGCCTTCATCCCTTCAAGGCGCTGGTCAAATATCCGCTGCGCATGGCGCTCAATTTCTTCATTTCAGACATCGGCTCTATTCTGCCGGCCATCATTTCCGGCGCCGAAATCACGGCGATCGTGCTGTCTTTGGAAACGACCGGGCCGATGCTGATCAAGGCGCTGCAAAGCCAGGACATGTATCTGGCAGGGTCGTTCCTGATGTTCCTCGCCTTCCTTACAGTCATCGGCGTCCTGATTTCCGACCTCGCGCTGGCGCTGCTTGATCCGCGAATTCGTTTGCAGGGCGGGAGCACCAAATGAATACGCAATCGCCGCTGCCCGCTCCGGGTGCTCCACTACAACACTACGTTTCCATTGCGCCCTTTGACCTGCAGTCGGTCGAGGCGATGACGCCTGAGCAGTCGAAAGTCTTCCAGGCGTCGCAGTTGCGGCTGATGTGGTGGAAATTCCGACGGCACCGGCTTGCCCTCATATCCGGCATATTCCTGGCAGCGCTTTATCTTGGGATACTGATCTGCGAGTTCCTGGCGCCCTACAATCTGCACACGCGCAACATGGACTACATCTATTCGC
Organism: Mesorhizobium sp. B2-8-9; assembly: GCF_006439475.1. Classification (NCBI taxonomy): domain Bacteria; kingdom Pseudomonadati; phylum Pseudomonadota; class Alphaproteobacteria; order Hyphomicrobiales; family Phyllobacteriaceae; genus Mesorhizobium; species Mesorhizobium sp. B2-8-9. The sequence continues at coordinate 41,817 of NZ_VFTQ01000034.1, forward strand.
CGCCGCAGTGGGTGCACCTGTTCCACAACGGCCAGTTTGTCGGGCCGTTCGTGTATGGCCGCGAGATGACGCTGGATATGGACACGCTCAAGCGGAACTATATGGACAAGCAGGATGATGTTCAGCGGATCCGTTTCTTCTGCAAGGGCGACAGCTACCTATTCTGGGGTCTGATCGAAGGTGACAGGCATCTTGTCTGCCCTGCCGAAAACGGCCAGCTCTTTCTGGCCGGCACCGACAGGCTGGGGCGCGATGTGCTCTCGCGCATCATCTATGGCGCGCGCATTTCACTGACGATCGGCCTTGTCGGCATCGGTTTCAGCTTCCTGCTCGGCATCGTCATCGGCGGGCTGGCCGGCTATCATGGCGGTATGTTCGACCTGATCGTTCAACGGATAATCGAAGTTCTGCAATCTATCCCCAGCATTCCGTTATGGCTGGCTCTGGCGGCGATCATGCCGATAACCTGGAGTCCGATCCTGATCTATTTCGGCATCACCGTCATCCTCGGGCTGCTCCACTGGACCGGACTGGCGCGGGCCGTGCGCTCAAAACTTCTAGCCTTGCGTGAGGAGGATTACGTTCTGGCCGCGCAATTGATGGGCGCCTCGAGCAGCCGCATTATCCGGCGGCACCTCATTCCGGGCTTCATGTCGCATCTGATCGCGACGGCGACGATCTCCATACCCGGCATGATCCTGGGTGAGACGGCGCTGAGCTTCCTGGGGCTCGGCTTGCGGGCGCCGATAACCAGCTGGGGCATCCTGCTCACCGAGGCGCGCAGCGTCAGCGTGATCGCGTTCTATCCATGGCTGCTTTTGCCGATCCTCCCCGTCATTCTCGTCATCCTGGCGTTCAACTTCCTCGGCGACGGCCTGCGGGACGCCGCAGACCCCTACAAGTGACATCGTTGTATTCCGCCGCGCGGCCTGCCGACGGCTCCACCCGGAATGACGCTTGTCGGCGGCCGGTGCGTTATTGCAGGGTTCGTCATTCGCCTCTATATGCGGCAAGCCTCGATCGGGGCTGCTGGTTCAGGACATACAATCGCATATGAGTCGCCTCGACAATTTCATCAGCCGGATGACCGCACAGCGCGACATTCTCAACCAAATCTGCCCCGAGGTGGCGAAGATGGAGGGGCTTGTGCTCGAACTTGGCCTCGGCAATGGCCGGACGTTCCACCATCTGCGCGAGCGCCTGCCCGGACGCCGGATCGTGGTGTTCGACCGCGAAGTTGGCGCACACGCCAGCTCAATTCCCGAAGCTGAAAATCTCGTGCTCGGCGATATACGCGAGACGGCGAGGAGGTTCATCGGCATCGACGCCGCTCTCGTCCATGCCGACATAGGCACCGGCTATGACGATCGCGATGCAGTGACTGCCACCTGGCTTCCCGATCTGATTGCGCGCATGCTTCGCGTCGGCGGCTTCGCGGTGAGCGGCACGCCGCTCGATCACCCGCAGCTGCAACGCCTGCCGGCGCCGACTCCGGAGCCCGCCGATCGTTATTTTCTCTGCAAGCGCGTGTGAGGGTGGAGACGGGTCTTTAGGGACCAAGTCTTCAAGGGATCGTATAGACTGCTATCTCCCGCTCAATGCCGCGCAGCGAGACCTCATGAGGCACGGGCGTCAGCGCCTTCCTTTGCAACAGATCGGCGGTGAGATTGTCGTCGACCACCGCACGAGTGGCGAAGATCGCCTGTGCATTGGCAAGATTCTGGACCCGCGATGCAATGTTGACCGTCTGGCCGAAATAGTCCTGTCGCTCGTTCATAGACACGGCGATGCAGGGGCCGGAATGGATTCCGATCTTGAGCAGCAGATCCTCGCGCCCGCTCTCGTCGTTGAGCGCACGCATGGCATCGCGCATCCTGAGGGCCGCGGCAATCGCACGATCAGGCGTCGCGAAGGTCGCCATCACCGCATCGCCGATCGTCTTCACCACCGCGCCAGCCTCCGCCGCGACGATCTCGTGCAGAACCTGAAAATGCGCGCGCACGAGATCGAAGGCCGAAAGATCGCCCACCCGCTCGTAAAGCGCGGTCGATCCGCGCAGGTCGGTGAACAGGAAGGTCAGGCTGGTGATCTTCAGGCGCTGGTTGATGTCGAGCGTATCCGTGCGATAGAGATCGCGGAACGTCTGATTGGTGAGCAGGCGCTTGGCTGTGAGGAAGGGCCGGCGCCTGCCCAGCAGATCGTGCAAGCCCTGACTGGCGATGAAAACCGTCGGCAGCACGCGTGTGTCGGTCCTGTTCTCCAGCGAAATGCGCAACGGCCCGGGTTGCATCTCCAGCGTCTGGCTCTGGACATGGTCGCGGTCGAAGACCAACGAAAGGCTTCGGCGCTCCTTTGTCGGCTCACCCTTCACGTCGATGAACTGCACCGAATGGGTAACCGGCTCGAAGACGATGATGAAATCGGACGGAAGCTGTACGGTCAGAACCGCCTTTTCACCGGGCGCAAGCTCGATGTCCTCCAGCGAGATCTCTTCCATCCTTTTCGCGAAGTCTTCATCCGGCAGATCGACGCCGGACGCCCAGTAGATCTGCCGGAAATACTCCATCAACGGCAGCTCATGCGGATTGTGGGCGGCGATCCTGCGTATGCGGGGACTGACGGTGAACGTCACCTCGACCATCTCGTCGAGGGTCGGTGCATAACCCTCGGCGCACAGCGTGCAGGTGTATTCGTCCTTCTGCACCGTTTTCAGCGTGGCGTTGGTGTCGAGCACGCCGCCACAGCCGGGGCACAGAACATTCCACGAAATGTCGAAGATGCCGACCCGCGCCGCATGGAGAAAGGCGCCTATGGTGCGCTCCTCGTCGAGGCCATGCTTGCTGGCGAAGGCCGGCGCATTGATGCGGCAAAGCTCACGGTCCCCGCCTTCCGCGATGGTTCGCTGGATCGCGTCGATTGTCAGTGGATCGACATCTGGTGATTGCCGCAAAAGCGAGAACAGATCCTGAACTTCGTTCATCGTGCAGGCTCCGAAAATGCGCCCAAGCCGTGTTGACCGGACCGCTCCTTGGTCCGGCCGCTGCATTTTACTTCGAAACGGACCGTGCGACCATTCGAATAGACAAACCTGATGACGGTTCAATTCCATTCGGCAGATTTTCACCGGCCGCAAGCGGCACTATGATGGTCCACGGGCATTCACCCTGGGGAGTCTCTCCCATGCCGACACCCGACAATCCGCCATTTCCCGCGGCCCTGCGCCTTTTTTCGGTGGCGGTCATCATCGTCCTGATCGTGGGCGCGGGCCTGTTTTTCGCGCCTGTGCTGGTCAAGCCGAGGTGGCCTTGGGCCGTCACCCCGTTCAATGCCCGCTTCCTCGGAGGCTTCTACACCGCCGAAATGGTCGTGATGGCGGCGCTGCTGTTCTGGAACCGCTGGTCGCCCGGCAGGCTCGTGCTGGTCATGGCCTTCATCTTCACGGTCATCGTCTCGGCGGCTTCGTTCATCAATCTCGGCTATTTCAACTTCGAGCGCAAAGCGCCGTGGCTGTGGTTTTTGGTCTATCTTGCCTCGGCCGCGGTATCCGGGCTGTTCCTGTGGCGGGCCAGGGCCCGTCCTTCGGTAAAAGGCGTGGCCTTAACCCCCGCATGGCGCGGCTACATGTCAGCGGAAACGGCGATCGTTGGGCTATACGGCGTCGGCATGTTGCTGTTTCCCCGGGTGGTCAGCAGCAGTTGGCCATGGCCGGTCGATCCCTTCCACGCCCAGGTCTACAGCGCCATCTTCCTCGCCGGCGCCGGCGGCGTATATCTCCTCTGGAAAAACGCGCCGCGCGAGGAACTGCTGGTGCTAGGCCTGGCGCAGTTCCTGGTTGGCTTTCTTGCCATCCTTGGCCTCGTCATCACCGACGCTGCGGTGCACCGGATCGACTGGACGGCGATCGGGACGTTGTGCTGGCTCGCCCTTTTCGGCTGGATCTGCATGAGCGGCGCCTTCAAGCTCTACACCGCCTCCCAATATTTCAGCTCGCAACCGGCATCGTAGGTCGAAGAGACGGCTGGATTTCCAGGTGAGGTCCGGTGCATCGTGCCGGACCGATTGCCTTCGCCGGGAACGCCATGACCAGCACGACCTCGCCATCGTCCGAGAAGATCCGGCCACAGCTCCGACCCATCCGGTCAAGCGATGCGGAGGCGCTTTGCGCTATCTTCAACATGCCGGGTTTCCGCTGGGGCACGTTCAGGATGCCTTTCGAGAGGGTGGAGCAGGTGGAGCGGCGTATCGCCAAGTCCGGCCAGGAAACCACCTGGATCGTTGCGGAGGTGGACGGCAAGATCGTCGGCCATGGCAGCCTGATCGTACAGGGCTCGCCGCGCCGTTCGCATATCGGCGAGATCAACATCGGCCTTCACGACGCCTTTGTCGGCAAGGGGATCGGCTCCGCCATACTTGGCGCGCTGCTTGACGTGGCCGACAACTGGCGGGCCCTGAAGCGGGTCGAATTGACCGTCTATGCCGACAACGAACCGGCTATCCGTCTTTACACGAGCCACGGCTTCGAGATCGAAGGTCGGCATGTGAAGGCCGGTTTTACCGACGGGCGGTACCACGACCTCCTGAGCATGGCCCGGCTGCGGTTCTGAGATCCGCTGTTGGCCTTGGCCGTGCAGCCGATCTGACATTTTGTGCCGAGTCGGCGAACGGGTGATTGCTGATGGAGAACTCCGTGGGATACGGTCAATTTCGTCTTACACCATTTGATCGCGTTGCGTGGGCCGAGCGCGTCCAGCAAGTCTGGTTCCCTTGGCCTCTGCACCGCAAGCGGCTGACGGGAACCAATGACCGCCGTCTTTGACCCGACCCCTACGCCTCCGGTGGAAATTCTGGCTTTGCTGTCGCCACTCTGCCCGGAAGTCGTGCATGACATCGAGCAGAACTGGAATGCACCGGTTTCCGACTACGCCCGCCATCTGTGGCGGCCGGTGGCAAGGCCCACATCCGGCCCCGCGATCGCTGCCCGCTCGATCCTGCGCGAAGTCCTGCATCAGCGCCTCGGTGTGATTATGCAGCATGAGGAGATCGGCAAGGCCCTCGAAGAGTTCGAGCACAGACCGGTGATTCAGTCCGGCCTGCACTGCCTGCTTCTGATGGACCGGATCACCTTCGATGCCCTCCTGCTTGCTTGGCTCGGCGCGGTCGAAAACAGGCTGTCGGCCTTCGTCGGCTTCATGGGAACGACGATGACCATGGAAACAATTGGCCGGGAGGGGCCGGGATGGCTCGATGTCGGCGACGACAAGATCAACCTGTTCGGCATGGGGCGCCACAAACTGTGCCGCAAAAGTGTCTGCGTGGCCGGTCCCGTCTCCCTCAACAAGCGCGCGCTCGAAGCGGTGGGCGATGAAACGGATGCCAGCCGCTGGCTGGGCACACTGCTTGCCAGTCAAGACAAGGCGTTTGGAACCGCTGCCGATGCGCTGACAGCCTTCAACCAGGATCTGGTCGCCAATTGGGATCGATCCGGCATGGCCCTGCCGGTTTTCATCGATGATCGGCTCGCCGCGGCTGCCATGGCTCGGCATCTGGAATATGACGACAGCCTTCTGTCCAGGCTGCTCGTTGAGCCCGCAAGGCGCCAGCGTCTCGAACGTGCCTTGCAAGAGGCCGCATCGAGCCCATTTGGCAGATTCCTGCCCAATACCACGGCCTATTTCTGGGGCATCCGCGAGGAGCGCGTGCGCAAGCTCGTCCTCGAGAACGGGCACCTGGTCGAGCCCGACAGGCCGCATGGTCTTTCCATCCCGTTCGAGCGGCCGTATCTCAAGCAGGCGCTGCTGGACGGCGTGCTGCTGCCGAACTTGTTCCTGATGTTCCTCGTTCTTGCCATACTGCCGCGCGTGCGGGCTGTGGGCGGTTTGAGACAGATTGGCTATGTAGCGCTTTTCCACTCGATCCTGCTGGCTGCGCTAGACGAAAACGCGCCGGAAGAGCGCGATCTGGCTGCCGAGCTGCAGGTCCGGGAAAATGCCTGGGGAATGCGGGTCATCGATGAAAAGATCTCGGTCCGCGAGCAGCTTGCCGGCCTACCCGAGGGGGCGCTCTTCCCGGAACTGCTCCGGCAATATCGTTTGCGGACATTTGCCGAGACGACCGACGATCTGAAACTGGTTCGCGAAGACGCCCGGTGGCGCAAGGTCGGCCAGGCAGAGATCAAGGCGACCTGAGCCTCACTTCAGCCCTTATCTCAGGCTGTTTTTCTAGGGTGCAACCGCAAGCGACGGCGATTTATCGGTGAGCCTCTGGCGTCTGATCCGGCCGCTTCCTTGAGGGTAAGCAGCAGTCAAACGGAAACAAAACGGTTACGGAGGCTCCATCGCGATCGGCTGCAGTTCAAGGCCAGACCTGACTTGGCCTCACCTGTCATTGCACGATACCGGCCTTGCGGAGCCCGTCCACGACGAGTTCGAAATCGGCAGGGTTCTTGTAGGGCAAGACTTTGCGTCGGTAGTCCAGCGAATAGTCCGGATTGACGCGCAGCACCTCCTGCCATGCCCCACGGGCCTCGTCGAAACGGCCCAGATGGCCGTAGCTGGCGGCCAGAAGCGCGCGCGAGACATCGGTGGCAGCGTTGCGAGCCAGCCGTTGCAGCAAGAGGTCAACGGCCTCTTCGTACCTTCCGAGTTGAAACGATGCCAAAGCCTGGAAATGCAGAAGCACATCGGGAAAGTATGGATTCAAGGTCTTGCCCCGGGCGAAACTCTCGAGCGCCTCTTCGGACCTGCCCGAATAGTGCAGCGCCTCGCCGAGGATCACGTGCCCTTCGGCGAAGTTCGGATTGAGGGCTATCGCGTGCTCGGCTTCGTTGATGGCCTTATCGTGCCGTCGTGTATACAGCTTGACGATAGCCAACGCCCAGTGCGCCCAGGGATCGCTCTCATCCAGCGTTACCGCTCGCGTCGCAGCCTCTTCCGCTTGCGCCATCGATTCCGGCGGCGACCCACTCCACCTGTTCAGGTAATCGAGCCCGTGCGTCAGGGCGAGGAAGGCGTGGGCAGAGGCAAATTTCGGGTCAAGTTCGATGGCACGTTGCAAGAGGTCGCGGGCTGCGACGTTCGTCTCCTTCGTCAGCCGGTGCCACAGCTCTCGGCCCCGTAGGAAATAGTCATACGCCTCCGTGTTGCGCGCATACTCGGGCGCTAGCCGCTGACGGTCGCCCTCAGTCAGATTGAGCGCCAACGCACCGACGATCTGCTGCGTCACGTCGTCCTGCACGGCGAATATGTCGGTCAGGTCGCGATCGAACCGCTCCGCCCAAAGATGGCCGCCCGAGGCTGCATCGATGAGCTGCGCGGTAATGCGCACCCTGTTCCCCGACTTGCGTACGCTGCCCTCAAGCACATGCCGCACGCCGAGCTTCGTGCCCACCTCCTGCACACGGACATTCTGGCCCTTGAAGGTGAACGACGAATTGCGTGCGATGACGAAGAGCTGCGACAGTTTGGACAGCGCCGTGATGATGTCTTCAGAGATGCCGTCGGCGAAGTAATCCTGTTCGGCGTCACCGCTCATGTTGGCGAACGGCAGGACGGCAATCGACAATTTCGGCGGCGCTGCCGTCGCGGGCCGGCTCGGCGCGGTTTCCGGGGTCGCGGCCGCCTTGGTCCCGGCGCCGACTTGCAGCGAATAGACCCGGATCGGCTCGGCGATGTTCTTGAGCTGTGTGCTGCCGAGATCGCTGACCGAGAGGTCGAGCCTCGCCTTGACCTGGCGATAGGCATCCTCGGACAGGCAGATGGCACCGGGCGCCGCGACGCCCTCCAAACGCGAGGCGATGTTGACGCCGTCGCCCATCAGGTCGCCGTCGCTCTCTTCGACCACATCGCCCAGATGGATGCCGATCCTGAACTCGATGCGGCGGTCCTGCGGCACGCCGGCATTGCGCTCGACCATACCATTCTGAACCTCAACGGCGCAGCGCACGGCATCCACCACGCTGCGGAACTCGACCAGCGCCCCATCCCCGGTGCGTTTGATCACCCGCCCGTGGTGCACTTCGATGGTCGGATCGATCAGGTCGCTGCGCAGCGCCCGCAACCTCGCCAAAGTACGATCTTCGTCCGCGCTCGCGAGCCGGCTGTATCCGACCACATCGGCAGCCAGGATTGCCGCTAGCTTACGATTCTCGCTCATGGGTCGTCTCCTCATCTCCAGGATAGCAGGAAGACGGAGGGTAAGAGGGAACTTTCGCAAGGGACGGCCAGGCAGCCGCCCGAATCGACAGCGCTCTGCCACAGAACCCACACTAATCGCTTGATGCCCATTTGCGTTGCCGCTTGCTGGTCGACGGCTATCGGTTCATCCTTGTGTGAATACCCGGCCGTGAAGTGCGTAGCTAGATCACGCCGTCACGGCCCCTGGTGAGGTCTTGTTCGATGGACTGCGCGGGCTGCGGTTTCGAGGTTGAGGACGGTTACGCTTTCTGTCCGAGGTGTGGCAGGCGCCAGCCCGTGCCATGCTCCAGTTGTGGCTACGTCTGCGCACCTGATTTCGAGTTCTGTCCGAAATGTGGGACAAGCGTCGGTGCGCCGGCAAAAGCCGTCGAACGGCCTGATCCGACACCAAGCCGGACCATTGTGCCGCCTTCTCGAACTCCGTCGCTGCTTGCAAACATCGAAAGCGAAGACGGGCTGCATCCCGTCTCTGACGCCGATCGCAGGACGGTAACGGTCTTGTTCGCCGACCTTTGCGGCTTCACCACACTCAGCGAGCAGCTCGACCCAGAGGTCATGCAAACGCTGCAGAACGAACTGTTCAAGGAATTGACAGCGGCAGTGCGAAACTTTGGCGGTTTCGTCGACAAGTTCATCGGCGATGCACTGCTTGCCTTGTTTGGTGCACCGGTCGCGCATGAGGACGATCCGGAACGTGCGCTTCGCGCCGCTCTCGACATGATGGCCCGGACGGCACGGCTCGGCGAAAGCGCTCCCCACTCCGGCTCGCCTCTGTTGCTTCACATCGGCATAAACACTGGTCCGGTCGTTACTGGGGGATTGGGCATCGGTACCGCCAAATCCTATTCGGTGACCGGCGATACGGTGAATACGGCGCAACGCCTGCAATCGCTGGCCGCACCGGGTGAGGTGCTGGTTGGCGAGCTCACTCACAGGCTGACCCGGCATGCCTTTGCTTACGAGTCGCTGGGTGATGTCGTGCTTCGCGGCAAGGCTGGCAGCGTGCTCGTCCACCGACTGGATGGACCGCTTGCGGCGCCGCGTGCAGCGCGCGGGCTCGAGGCGCTCGGCCTCAGCGCGACGATAATAGGCCGCGGTGCGGAGCTCAATAGAATGCTGGCCAGCCTTGATCAGGCGTGCGGCGGCTCGGCCCAGCTTGTCCGCCTCGTCGGAGAAGCCGGTATCGGGAAATCGCGGCTGGTGAGGGAGTTCGTCGCCCGCGTCGGCGACGAGGATCGTTTTCGCAACGTCGCCGTGCGGCAGGCCACGTGCTCGCCGCTTGGCGAACAATCATTCGGCGCTTTGGGTGCAGTGGTGCGCAGCGCTGCCGGGATGATGCAAAACGACGGTGGGGAGGAAATGCGGGGCAAGCTCGCAGACTTGCTTACCGATCTCGGCCTGCAGGGCGAGGAGGTGAAGCGGCTGATGCCTTTGCTCTACCATGTGCTTGGGCTTGGCGACCCCGACGCCACCTTGCAGTATGTCGAGCCCGAGCAACTGCGGCGGCAAATTCTCTACGCGGTCCGCACGATCATCGAACGGCGGCTTGCGTTGTCGCCGCTGTTGATTGTCGTCGAAGACCTCCACTGGGCCGACGCCGTGTCGCTCGAGGCACTGCGTTTCGTGATGGACAGGTTGGAACGCACGCGGTTGATGTTGCTGGTCACGCATCGTCCGGCGCCGCACAACGACCAGCTCGACTCAAGTCGAGTCAGTCACACGGCGCTCAGGCTTTCGCCGCTCAACGGTGATGACGGTCGTAGCCTGCTGGCGGCGCTTTTCGGCGAGAGCTGGGTAAACACCGCAGGAGGGCTTCCCGACCAGATCCTCGAGCGCGCGGGCGGCAACCCGCTTTTCATAGAGGAGATTGTTCGTGGCCTTATCGATCGCGGTATTCTGGTGCGCGAGGGCCAGCGATGGCGGACTGTGGCAGGCGAAGTCGCAACCGGCATTCCCGCCACTATCCAGGCAATGTTGCTTGCCCGCGTCGACCGGCTGCCCCAAGAGGTGCGGCGGTTGGCCCAGGAAGCCGCGGTAATCGGCCCACGCTTCGATGCCACACTTCTAAAAGCCGTGACAGCCGACCCCGGCCGCCTGGAAGCCGGCTGCGAACTGCTTTGCGATGCGGAAATCATCGAGGAAGTTGCCGGATCAGGTTCGGTCTCATCGCAAAGCTACCGCTTTACGCAAACGCTGCTGCAGGACGTGATCTATCAGAATCTGCTCCTGCAACGCCGGACCGACATCCACGGGCGGGTCGGTGCCGCCTTGGAGCAACTGTGCGGCGACAAGCCGGAACGGCTCGAGGATTTGACCGTGCTCGGCCATCATTTCGCACAGAGCGCCGAGCGGGAAAGGGGCGCGCAATACCTGCAGGCGGCGGGCGATCGCGCTCGCATGATATATGCCAACGACGACGCCCTTCGTTTCTACGAGCGAGCCATGACTGCGTTGGGCGCGGTCGGGCAAACACCGCTCAAACTGGCAATTGCAGAGCGCATTGCCGATTTGAGCGGTCCGCTAGGCCGCCGCGAGATCGCGCACCAGCACTACGAGACGGTCTTGCAGGCATATCGCGAGTCGGGCGATCGCGTCGCTTCGGCGCGAGTTTTGCGCAAGATCGGTCGGCTGTTCTGGGACGTCGGCAAGCGGGACAACGCAGAATCCCGTTATGCCGAAGCGGCAGCGCTTCTCGATGGCGCGGATGCCCCGGTCGAGCAGGCGCATCTCTGGCAAGAACGTGGCCGACAGGCGTTTCGTGGCGGAGATCACGCTCTCGCGGCAAAATGGGCAGACGCGGCGCTGGATTGCGTACGCACTCTGACAGCCGAGCATGCCTCAGAGATGGGGCGTGATGCCACTCTTGTGACCGCCGAGGCACTCAATACCAAGGCTGTTGCGCTGGCTCGCCTTGGGCGAGACCATGAAGCCGTGCGTCAGATTGAGCGCAGCATCGAATTGGCCGAAGCCGCCGGTCTGCTGGGCGCGGCCTGCCGCGGCTACACCAATCTCGGCGTGCTCTACACGACCATCGATCCGGCACAGGCCATAAAGGTCTGTCGCCGCGGTCTTGAAGTGGCGCGCCATATTGGTGATTTGGGCTTCCAGGCGCGCCTCCTCGCCAACCTGGCGGTTGCTTGTTGCACTTTCACGGATCGCTGCCCAACGGAGGGCGTGCCTGCTGCCGAGAAGGCCATCGAGATCGACCGGGCGCTCGACCAGCGCGAGCACCTGCCGGTGCCGTTGATCGTGCTTGGGCAGATCCACCAGTGCAACGGTCGTCCGGAACTGGCGGTTGGCTTGTTCCAAGAAGCACTGGACGTAGCGCGCGAAACGAGTGAGCCCCAACTGCTGTTTCCGTGCTATGATGGCCTTGCAACGCTTAACCTCGACCTCGACAATCTGGCCGAGGCTGAACGCTACTTTTCCCTGGCGCAGGGAATATGCGCCCAGCACGGGCTCGACCCGGAAGCGCTTGTGGTGCTGCCTTTTCTCGATTAGCCGGTGGGAGGTTGAAAAATGTCCGCGCGTATTGACTTGGTACCGCTTCAACCGGGCGATCGTGCGCCGAACGTGGTGCTCGACGCCATCACCCAGGAAGGCAAGATCGCGCTTGACGACTTCCGCGGACAAAAACCGGTGCTGGTCGGCCTGTTTCGAGGTCTCCATTGTGCGTTCTGCCGGCGCCATATCGCAGCCCAGGCGCGGCTTGATCCGGAACTGCGCGAAAAGGGGGTGGAAAGCCTGACGGTGGTCAACACGCCGATTGAGCGGGCGCGTCTCTATTTCCGCTACCACCCGATGCCGAATCTGCTTGCGGCTTCCGACCCCGAACGCGCTTCACATCGTGCCTTTGGACTGCCCAACCTCGAATTCACCCAAGACGAAACGAACTGGCCGTACAAGGTCTCGATGACAGCGGCAAAGGATATGCGGGTCGACATACCAGGCGAGTTGCCCGCTCCCATGGATCCTTTTGCGGCCAGCGAATTCCTCGACAAGAAGGACCATTACGAAGTGACCGAGGCCGACGAGCAGATGATGGCAACGGGTCACGGACAGCTGATCGGTCAGTTCCTGCTGGACCGTCAGGGGGTCGTCCGCTGGAGCTTCACTGAAGTCCCAGAGGGTGGGCGATACATGTTTGGGGCGCCGAACCCGCAGGAGCTGATGTCAGCCGTGTCCCAGGTCGCCCAATAGACTTGCGACCAAGGTAGTAGGCGGACACCGACAAAAAAGCAGAAGAGGTTTGTTCACCGTTCATTCGAGTACGGCCTCGACAGTGGCAACAAAGTCGTCGAGCGAGCGATCCCCGCGAACCTCGATGCGCGGAAGGTCGATGGGGTCGCAATCGAGGTCCGCCGGCCCGTGTTTGCCGCCGAAGCCGATCCGATAGCCGCACTCTTTGGCCAGCCGGCCAAGCCGTCGGTCGGTGACAGAGAAGGGTGCCGCGAACGTCGTGGTTGGACGACCGGTCCACCGTTCGATGAACATACGAGAACGCAGGAGCTCGGCGGCCAAGTCAGAACTCGACAGACCATCGATCGCGCGATGCGTCGCCAGATGGCTTCCGAAGAACGCACCTTCGCCGGCGAGGCGTCGCACCATCCCGGCGTCCATAAGCTGCGTCGGCGGACCACTGTGGGCGTCCCACTGGGCACTTTTGCCCACCAAGTCCGTCACCAGGAATACTTCCGCGGTCAGGTCGTTCTTGCGCAAGGTCGGCCAGGCATGGTCGGCAAAGTTCTGGAAGCCGTCATCGAAAGTGATGAGCACTGGGCGGCCAACGAAAGGGTGGCGGTTGGCAATGGACCATTCCAGCTGCTCGGACATAATCGCGTGAAAGCCATTGGAACGCAGCCATGCCATCTGGCCTTCGAATGCGGCGGGCGTGCACCGAAAACGGGCGAGCGCGGCCGGACCATCATCGGCGACGCTGTGATACATAAGGACAGGGATACGCTGCCGCCGCTCGCTACGTGCGACGTCGCGGCGCAAGGCCCGTGCCCCGCCCCAAACGATATTTCGCGCGACCCCAATACCGATGGGTGCGCGGATCGGCACATGATCAATCATCGGTTCCGTCGCCACGTCGTCTGGTGACAGGCGGTGGAAGCGGTCTATGCGATAGAGCTCGGTCTGGATCGATTGCTCGAGGACGAGGCCTTCAGTCGCTGCCAGCGTCTCTGAGATCGCTTGTGCGCCGAAAGTGTTCCAGTCGAAGCCCGTCCTTTCAACATTGTCACGGAGTACGAATGCGTGTGCGCTGATGAAACTGCCGCCAGGCGCCAACGCCTCAACAAATTTCTTGGCGATACGCCGCAACTCGGCGAGATCATCCAGGTAGTAGAGCACTTCCGAACAGACGATCAGATCCATCCCACCTGGCAGCGTGTCCGCCGAGAAATCCAGCACACCGAATTCAACATTCGGCTGATCGCTGCATCGCGCGCGCGCCCGCCCGATGGCTATGGCGGAGATGTCAGTTGCGGTCAAATGGCCCACTCGCGGCGCCAGCTGCCGCGTGAAGTGGCCCTCCGCGCAGGCCAGCTCAAGCGCCCGTCCGATAGGACCGGCAGGCAGAATTTCGAGCTGCCGCTCATATTTTTCCTGCTCATAGGGTGAACTGTAGTTCCAGGGGTCCTCCGTCGCGAAATAACGATTCCAGAAAGACGTGCGATCATTGTCGTGGTCATCCGCGGCCCGTGGACGGCGCGGCACTGCAAGAGACTCTGTAATTTCGGCGCTCGACCGAACCAGCCCCTGCGCTTCAGCGACCAATCGGGCGAGTTCGCCGAAGTGGCTGTCCGGATCAGACGGATGCTCCGCCATGGGCAACGACGCCTCGGCTGCAGACAGGTTTGAATCGTCGGCAACGCCGCTCTGCGAGGCCAGCTTAATCCAATGGCTCCTTGTCACTTTCCCGAGCGCGCCGAACTGCACGCGGGCCCCGATCCGGCCGTCCACCATCAGATAGGCATAAATTTGGTCGATTCCTTCCGGCAATTCTATCGAGATCGGATTTCGAGCGTCGACGCGAATTCCCAGTGTCCGTGCCAGTCTGCGCGGCGCGGCGAGATCGTCGAAGTCGAGAAGCATTTGCTCAAGGTGATACTGGACGCGGCGACCCGCAGCGGGATCGTCCCAGATCTTGCCGAGTTCGATGATCAGCTCGGTGAGAGAGCCGCCGAACCTCTCCCATCTGGCAGCCAGTTGCGTTGGCACCGATAGGCTTCCTACCAAAAGGCCATCGAAGACCACCTTGGCGACCTCACGCGCCCACTTACGTCCTGCCGGGAGCGCGCGCAGGGACTGGGGGTTGATCGAGTGCGAGCCGCCGCCGCAATCCGACGCGGCGTTCCACAGTGCGAACCACGCGAGTGCCTGGGAAGCGGTGCGGCCGTTCGCCTCGATCGCTCCATTGGCGTGAGCCGATGCTGGGTGTTTGACCCTGGGATCAGGAGAAAAGCCGCGGGCGATCACGATTTCCGCATCTGCCAGCATCTGCGTCGAATTGCGGGAGAGCGAGTTGGGGCTGACGCTATAGAAAGCGAGCGGCTCGTCGACCATCACCCAACGTTTGCCTAGACGTGCGAGGCGCTGCCACAGATCCCAGTCCTCGCAGGTGCGCAGCGACACATCGAAACCGCCCAACTCGACAATTGTCTCCCGGTCGACCAGCAGCGCGTGAGTGCGAATGGCACACCGGCGGGCGAAAGTTTCGAAGGGCTGGATCGCAACCTCAGTTGAGATGCTCGACGGGGTGAGTTCGCCATCGGGCATCACGCGCCGAGAACCGCAATAGGCGGCCACTGCATCGGGCGTGGTTTTCAATGCGGCCAGCATTTTCGCAAGGAAGCTGGCATCCACCCAATCGTCCGCGTCCAGAAACATGAGCCATTGGCCGCGCGCTGTCGAAATCCCGCTATTGCGCGCGCCGGCGGCGCTATACGCGCAAGACCTCAACGCCCGAAATCGGGCATCGTGCTCCGCATAACCGGCAATGATAGCGGGGGTGCGGTCCGTGGAGGCGTCGTCGACGATGATCGCCTCCCAATCCACTATTTCCTGATCGAGAAGGCAATCGAGCGCGCGCGCCAGCGTTACCTCCGCGTTGTGCGCAGGAACCACGATTGAAACCAAAGGATTAGACGCCACGCCGTCCTACCCGCGCCTAGTTCGAAGGTGGAACAGGATGCGTTGGTCTTTCTCGGCGCAGGCCGTCACAATCGACGCCGATCCGTCCGTCGACCCATCATCCATCACCACTATATCCAGTACCTGGTAGGTCTTCCGGCGGATGCCGGCAAGCGTTGCGCCGATGGTTTTCTTGGCATCGAACATCGGTATCACACCGCCTGCGGTAGCATTGTCCTGGATCATCGAGCTTTCGTTTTCTTCGGCAAGAGTCGGCGAATGTCAAAAACGTGCCCTAGCTCGGAACGATGAAGTCTTGCACCACAACTTCGGCTTCTTCAAGGTAGGAGTAATGGGGGACATAGACGTCGTTGCCTGCCGATTTGAGGGAAGGTTAAACCACGATGCCACTCATGAATCGACGATTGGGAGCCGGGTATCTGGCGCGCCCGGCACGACATTTCGGAGATCTGACGGCACTGCTGGCGGTGATTGCCGGGCCGCTCGTCCTTGGGATCGCCCTCTTGTTGGCCGGTCCGGTACAGGCACAGGCGCCGGCGGCCGTCCCGCCTGAAAAGGTCAAACAGCTGTTCGAGCTTCTCGACGATCCGTCAGTGAAGGCCTGGGTGGCCGAACAGCGAAAGCAGGGCTCCGGGCCGACGGGAGCGCCTGCCGAGGCGGGAGCTTCGCCGGCCGACATATCGTCCGACCCCGCGGCCGCACCTGGCCAGATGAATACGATGGCATCCTCGACGCTCGATCGGATCAAGCATCATATCGAAAGAATTGCGCGAACCGTGCCCTTGCTGCCAGGTCAGTTCGCGCGCGTTCGCACGGAGACCATGGACGATATGTCAAGCAAGGGCTCTGCCGGCGTATTCATGCTGATTGCGATCTTCATCGCCGCCGGCGTGGCGCTCACCTGGGCAATGTACAGGCTCACCCGTCCGTTTCGTCTTTGGATCATCGCGCAGTCGAAGGATACGCCAATTGGGCGAGCCAAGAAGATTGGCGGCCGCACGCTTTATTCCAGCCTGCTGATCGTATCGTTCGCGCTGGGCAGCGCCGGCGCGTTCATGTTGTTCGACTGGCCAATGCTTATCCGCGAGATCGTGCTGACATTTCTGATGGCTGCGGTCGTTACGGCGGGTGTGCGCATGTACCTCGCAGCCATGCTCGTCCCTTCCTTCATGAAAGTCGAGAACGCCGTCGAGGTTCGTGCTTTGCCGATCACCAACGAAACGGCCGACCATTGGTTCTATTGGCTACCCCGGACCGTCGGCGTCTTCGCCTTCTTCGGCGCGGCGTTTATCCTCTTGCCGGGTCTCGGCATCGATCGGGACGGAATGCTGGTCCTGTCAACGGGCGCCGATTTCGTACTGCTGTTGCTCTTGCTGCTTGCGGTTTGGCGTCGACCAAGAACACAGCGAGACGGTGCGCACCAAAGCGGCCACACGGCAGCGACATGGCTATTGACTGCTTATTTCGTCGTTCTGTTCCTGCTGCGCATCGCCGGCCTCAATATATTATTCTGGTTTACCTTCGCCGCATTCTTCCTGCCTTTGGCGGTCGTGCTGACGCAGCGCGGGGTCAATTTCGTCCTGCGGCCGGGTTCGGAGGATGCTGGCCGGCCTACGATCCCGGCGGTGACGATCGCTGTCATCGACCGCGGAGTCCGGATGATCTTGATCCTGGCGGCGGCTTATTTTCTCGCGCGTGTCTGGGGCCTGGACATGCAGTCGATGCGGGACAGCGATACGACGACCACGGTCGTATTGCGCGGCCTGATCAATGTCGTGGTCATTGCCCTCGCAGCCGATTTCGGCTGGTCGATCATCAAAGCTTTGATCGAACGAAAGCTGGGCATCGAAACACCGCACCCTGTGATCGGCGACGAGGACGTCCCGATCCTCGATCCGCAGCAGGCGCGGCTGCACACGCTCTTGCCTATCCTCCAGAACATTCTGCTCGCATCGATCATAGTGATGGCGGTGCTTATGATGCTCGCCTCGCTGGGTATCCAGATTGGCCCGCTGATCGCTGGCGCTGGCGTCGTCGGCGTCGCGGTGGGCTTTGGGGCACAAACCATCGTCAAGGACATCATTTCGGGCGTGTTTTTTCTGCTCGATGATGCGTTTCGTGTCGGCGAATATATTTCCTCGGGCAATTACAAGGGTACTGTGGAAAGCTTTTCGCTGCGCTCGGTGAAGTTGCGCCACCATCGTGGTCCGCTGTTCACGATACCTTTCGGTGAACTCGGGGCAGTTCAGAACCAGAGCCGTGACTGGGTTATCGACAAATTCAATATCACCGTCGGCTATGACACCGATATCGACTTCGCCCGCAAGCTAATCAAGCGGATCGGGCTCGAACTGGCGGAAGATCCCGAGTTCAAACACTGGGTGCTCGAACCGATCAAAATGCAGGGCGTACAGGAGTTCGGCGAGTACGGCATCGTATTGAGGGTCAAGGCCACAACCAGACCGGGAGGCGCCTTCAACATGAAACGCAAATTCTATGTACGTCTCCGCCAGGTCTTCAAGGAGCAGGGCATCGAACTCCCATTCCCGACCGTCCACGTCGAGGGGCTGCAGAACCCACATGGGAACGCGCCGTTGGAGATCACACCCGAGTTGAAAGTGGCCGTCGCGCAGTCGCACACCAATCGGCGCAGAAAAAAAGCCAGCACAACGGAGTAGGAAAGCTGTGACACCTGCGAGTCACAGTACAGCTTTCCGCGTATCGCCCGTGGCAGGGATACTCTTTCTTTCCGTGTCCCTCGGACCGATCATTGCCGCATTCGGTGATGTTTCGAAAGAGGCTGGAGGAGAAATGAGCCCAGTTCAAGCAGGTCGACGGCAAGTTCGTCCTGCCGGCCGCTTCAGCACCTCATGCACCCAGTTCCGGATCGAGCGCCGAGGTTGGTTCGTCGTGGACGCGGTGGGTCATGTGGACCTTGGCGAGCATCTCCAGCGCCAGCTCCTTCGCTTCCCTGGCGGGAAGCCCGCGCACCTTGCGCACGGCGATCGCGACGTTCTCCGTCACCGAAAGATGCGGCCAGAGATTGGACAGCTGGAAGACCATTCCCATTTCGGCGCGTTGCGGGGCGAACGGCGATCGTTCATCGGCCGGCCGCGGTTGACGCCGATCCGTTCGCCATCGAGATGGATTTCCCGGCGCTCGGCTCCTCAGGCAGCGCAGGCAGGTGGCCTTGCCCGAGCCCGAGGGGCCGATCAGCGCGATCTCTGGCCGGCGGCCATCTCGAAGTCGATGCCTTTCAACACTTCCATCTGCTCGTAGCTCTTGCGCAGGCCCGTCGCCAGATCGGGACGATCGACCGTATGTGTGAAGAAGAAGCGCAGCGCCGACACGATGCTGTTCATCCTCGGCACGGGAACACCGTCGTCCTGCTGCTCGATCTGGAACCGGCGCAGGTCGTCGGTGGTCGCTGTGTCTGGTGAACGCCCGAGGAACGTCGCCAGGCGTCCGATGTCGCCCAGATAGTTGCGCTGCGTCTCCCGTGAGAAACGCCGCATGTTCATGTCGTCGATCAGCCGCTGACGAAGTGGACTGATAGGTGCATCAAGAACAGGATAGGGCATGGTCAGGCTCCTTGTTGAAGAAGCCCGTGATGCTCTGCCGCTGCCGAACCACCCTCAATGCGAGCGCGACGTCCGGCTCGTGATCTCTACCTCACCCCACGCGCCCATCCCGCGCAGCGGGTTCGTTCTTCGGGCTTCAATTCGGTCACCAAGATGTTCTGAAACGTCGAACCGCGGACCTCACTCGAGGCGTCACCGGGTCGAGCGGGTATGTTTGTGCACCGCCGGGTCGGGTCTATGGAGCAGCACCCGGTTCCGGCCGGATTGCTTGGCCAGATAGAGTGCGGCGTCCGCTTGACGCTGTAACTGCTCCGGTGAAATGGCCTCGTCAGCAGTCTGAACTGCCACGCCAATGCTGAGTGTGACGCTGCGCGAGACGCGGGATCCGGGGTTGGGCAAAGCGGCGGCCTCAATGCTCCTACGAACCCGCTCAGCTACAGAGACGGCCTCTTCCTCGGTTACCCCGGGCAGGAGCACGAGGAACTCTTCGCCACCGTAGCGAGCCACGCAATCACGATCGCGCCTGATGTTGTCCTGAATAATATTGGCGACCTCCACCAGACAGCGATCACCCTCGGAATGGCCGAGGTGATCGTTCAGCTTCTTGAAGTGATCAATGTCGCACATCAGCATTGCCGCACCGTCGAGGCAACGTTTGTCATTTCCCCACAGGTGGTCAAGCGTCTCAGTCATCCAGCGCCGGTTGGCGATGCCCGTGAGCGGATCGGTCTTCGCCAGCAATTCCAGTCGATCGTTCGCTTTAGCCAATTCGGCGACCCTGCGCCGGTCGCGTAGCTCAAACAGGAAAGTCTTCTGAGCGAGAATTGTGATGATGCGCCGTGCTGCGACCGTCGCGAAGATACCGCTGGCGAAGAACAGCGTTCCAGCGACGGCGCTCCCATGCTCGATGGCCGGATTCTGCACCTGAAATACCAGATACAGTCCGAGCGCCAGCGCGGCAATCGCGACCGTCCAGGCCAGCGGGATGCCGAAGATGATGATGGCTGTAATGGCCACGAACAGCATGACGTTCAATTGCCGTTCATAGAACTCGCCGCCAGCGCTTACGCCTACCAACGCAACCGACAACAAAATCAGGAACATACCTACAATCAGTGAAGCCCCTTCGAACCAGGAGGGGCGCGGCTTTCGCCATGCTAGAACCACTGCGACGACGACGGGCGGGATGATAGCTCCAGGCAGAAGCATAGATTGCGCGATTGCGCTTGGGAGCATCAGCATGTTGAGCGCCAGCGTCAGCAGATCCAACAAGGCCACCCAGATCATCCAGGCACGAATGATCTTCGCCGTTTGCGGCCAGACTCGTGCTCGAAACAGACGCTTGATTTCACCTTTGAGGCGGATATCGCGCGTTCGGCGCGCCAGAAGCCGGTCAACTTCAGCAGTTAGGGCAGGGTCATCCTGCGCATCGAGGTGCATGAGGTCTGACACAGTCGAGAGGCCTTGCGCTTTCTCCTAATCACCCGTTCGAACCCCACCCTGGGGTCCCGCAAATTCCCAGCCTGTCAAATTATCCTGAAGATTTCATTTCTAGCCATGACGTATTCCAAGAACCTGGGTGGCCGGAATTCTCCGGGTGCCATCGCGGATCGGCTTTGAAAAAATACTGATTGCTTTTTGTTCCGCCGAGGTAGAAAAAATTCGGGTGCTTGGGTTTGGGATTTCAGTGGTGGGGATTCCCATTGGTGATCGGCCGCGTGGTCAAACTGTGGAGTTGGTTCGACAACTGCTCGCCAACGTCCGGCCCGGCGATACGATCTCCATTAAGGACACTATTTGGACCATCCGCGAGCGTGATCCCACCTAATTGAGACGGATTGCGAGCTAGTGGACCTGATAGTCTCCGACGCGGTATGTCTTGGCGCTTTCGTCGCATTCGACAGCCATGAGTGATGCGACCAACACGGCGTCCTTTTCCAGCCGGTCTCGGTAAATAATCAGCACGCGGGCGTCCGCTGTGAGACAATGTGCAGCCGCTAAAAATCTGCTCGAATAAGTCTAAGCGCGGACCGAAATGGCCCGTGGCCGTGAGGGCATGTCTCGCCGAATTAAGCTCTGATGAGGTAGCGCGGTCATCGTGGGCCGCAGCCACGGAGGGAATCTTGCTGGAACGAAATCAATTGCCCAATCCGGTATGTCTCGTTGGTCCTCCAATAAAAAGCCATTGCGCCTTGAACCGAACTCTTTCCTCGATGGAGCGACTTACCTCGAGGTGGGCTTAGCATCAGCGGAACCATTGGGCGATTGAACCCTTCTCCTGAAAAGGAGAGTGTTCGTGAAAGACGCCGAAATCGATTTAACGGAAGCGGGCTGGTTGCTGGCCGTTCCAGTATCCCTCGCGGTGGTCATTTTGGTGGCCGGGTTGGTGTTGAGTTGATGGCCCACAAAGCTCGACCACACACTCCTAACCTGATGACGCTCGCTGGCCGTCAGAGGAACCAAGGCCGCGCTTGTGCAGCAGTTCAGGACCACGGTGGGCGCTACCGGCGTGCGTTTCGGCATTCTTCGGATCGGGCATCAGCTTCGCTGCAGAACCAGCGCTCCCCGCTGCCAGTGGAGATCGCCGTTCGATCATGAAACTGGGAGATGTCGTGCTCGGCCTCAGCCGCTGGGAACTTCAACACCGGCGCTGGTTAGAAAGCAAACAGGTGCCAAGAAATGCCGCGCGGGCTACGTCAGAACGATCGAGTTGCCGAGTTGCTGAGGGGCCAGTTCTCCAACGAGGCGGTCCGGAGACATTTGCTAAGCCTGCCGATCTTTCGCGTTGAAAGGTGGCTTCCTGGTCGAGTTCAAAGACTCCTAGATCGTCTAGCACGGAAAGACGGCAGCGGGCCAAGGACGTAAGCTGAGGGCCCTCGTCTCGCATCGGACGAACACCGATAGACGCACCCAATTCAGTTCCGCGCAACATCCGCCGATTGCGTGCGTTCTTTAGACTGAAGAGCTGCGGCCGATCTGCCGTCGGCCTCATGCGCTGACCAGTCGGAGGCGACCAAAATGTCCAGTTTCAAAGACGCCCTTGAGCGGGGCTAGGCTAGGCGCCATAGCCTGGTTCCCGACGGCTGAATCCATAGCTGCAGCCCGCCGCCATCGGACAGTTTTTGGAGCTTGGACGCGGGCCGGGCGTTGCGGCATTTCACGTCGGAGAGAGCCATTGTGGGACCTCCTGTTTTGGCGCTTCGATACCAACAGGGTCTCAGATACCAACAAAAATACCAACACCTCGCCCCGTTGGACGAAATCTGCCGAACTGCGATGAAATTCGTTCAAGCACACTCATCGTGCCGAAAAGAGGAGCAAATTCAGTGCCTTGCGGAGACGTGAGCGTTGAAGCTTTGGCGAGAGGGAATGTCGGGAGAAGTGCCCTTCCCGAGAGATGGGTGACAGTTCATTCCGGATAGATGGGTTACACTTTTGGCCCTTTGCAAGGAGAGCAAGGTGCCTTGGAAGGAGTGTAACGTCATGGACGAGC
>NZ_VFTQ01000035.1:0-63011 GCF_006439475.1 Mesorhizobium sp. B2-8-9
CCAAAAGCCAAAACGGAGCGAGGCCTCGCGACCAAATCGCTCCGCGAGCCTGTCCTTGCTAACTGCGCAACAGGTCCACAAGGGGAGAAGGGAGAGGTGCTACTTCGCCTTCGAGAACGCCAGCCACAGTCCGCCGCCGACTAGGAAGCTGCCGCTGATGCGCGACATCAGCTTGACGCGGTTGGCCGACAGAACGCGCCCGGCGCGGCCTGCGGCAAGGGCATAGGTCGAGTCCGACATGGCAGCGAAGATCATTGCTGTCAGGCCCATGACGACAATCTGCAGCGTATAATTTCCCTGCGGGGCGATGAACTGCGGGAAGAAGGCGCCGAAGAACACCAAAGTCTTCGGATTGCTGATCGCCACCAGAAAACCCTGCAGGAAGAAGCCGCCGCGCGGCTTTTTCGCGGACCCGTCGGGGTTCAGCGCGCCTTTCGCGCGGAACATTTGCACGCCCATCCAGATCAGGTAGGCGGCGCCGAGCAGCCGCACCCATTCGAACCAGTGGCCCATGCCGGCGATCAGCGTGTTGAGGCCGATGCCGACGATGGCAATCATGATGGCAAGGCCGGCCTGGGTGCCGGCGACGTTGGCCAAGCCGGAGCGCGAGCCGTGGCGGATGCTGTTGGCGATGATCAGCGTGACCGTGGGTCCCGGCACCAGGATGATGACGATGCAGGCGACGACGTAGGTGGCGTAGAGTTCCAGCGACATGATCTTTCCCCGAACAGGACAGCGCCGACTTGGGCGGAGCGCGATCAATGCACGGGATTGACGCTGGCGCAAGCTGGCCGGGCAGGGCGGCCCGTCATGCAGCTCCCGCCGCCCATGGCAGGGTTGCCTCGTAGGCGGCGCCGGCCTTGAGCACGGCGAGATCGCCGCGCGGGCGGCCGATCAATTGCATGCCCATGGGCCGGCCCTTCTCGTCGAAGCCGGCCGGCACGTTGAGCGCCGGGCAGCCGCCCAGCGTGGCAAAGGCGGAGACCTGCATCCAGCGGTGATAGCTGTCCATGGTTCGCCCCGCGACCTCGCGCGGCCAGTGGGTGGTCACGTCGAACGGGAAGACCTGGGCAGTGGGCAGCGCGATCAGGTCGAAGCGCTCGAAAAGCGCAAGCAACGTCCTGTGCCAGGAGGTGCGCCGGACGGTCGCGGCATGGATCTGCGGCGCGGTCAGGCGCATCCCCTGCTCCACTTCCCAGACGGCCTCCGGCTTCAGAAGCCCGCGTCTTGCCGGATCGTCATAATACGCCTTCAGCCCGCAGCCGCTGCTTGCTTGGCGCAAGGTGACAAAAGCCTGCCACAGCGCCTCGAAATCGACATCCGGAACCAAGGCTTCACTGTGGAAGGAAGCATCGGTGAAGCGGGCAAGCGCAGCCTCGCAGAGGTCGAGCACGCCCGGCTCCGTCGGAAGGTGGCCGCCGAGGTCTCCCAGCCAGGCGATGCGGCCGCCGGACGCTTTCGCCCCCAAGCCGTCGAGGAACGACCCCTCCTTATCATGCGAAAGCGGTGCATGCGGATGATAGCCGGCCTGTTCGTCGAGGAGCAGCGCGATGTCGCGAATGTTGCGGCCCATCGGCCCTTCGACGCCCATCTGGGAATGGAAGACATCGACGTCCGGGCCCGCAGGCACAAGGCCCTGCGAGGGACGGAAGCCGTAGACATTGTTGTAGGCCGCCGGATTGCGCAGCGAACCGCCGAAGTCGCTGCCGTCGGCGACCGGCACCATGTCGAGCGCCAGCGCCACGGCCGCGCCGCCGCTCGAGCCGCCGGCGGTCAGCGCCGGGTCGAAGGCGTTGAGCGTCGGCCCGAAAACCGGATTGTAGGTGTTGGAGCCGAGGCCGAATTCCGGAACATTGGTCTTGCCGATGATGATGGCCCCGGCCTTGCGGACGCGCTCGACGAAGAAGTCGTCCGTGTCGGGAATGAAATCGGCAAAGATCGGCGAGCCGAAGGTGGTTCTGAGCTCCTTGGTCTGGGCAAGGTCCTTGATGGCGATGGGCAGGCCGTACAGCGATCCGGCCTCGCCGCCTTGCGCCAGATTGGCATCGGCCCTGTCGGCCTCGGCAAGGACATCGGCGCGCTCGCGCAGCGAGACGATGGCGTTGACCAGCGGGTTGACCGCCTCGATGCGGTCGAGGAAGGCGCTGGCCACCTCGCGCACCGACAAACGGCGCTGCCTGATCTCGCCGGCGAGTTCGACGGCGGAGAGGCGGCAGATATCGCCGGCCGGCGGCACTGCATGCTTCGTTATCGGACGCATGGCCGCTACCGCGCCGCCGCCAAGGCGGCGTCGACATCCTTTGTCAACGGGATCGCCGGCTGCGCGCCGGGTTTCAGGCAGGCGAGCGAGCCGGCTACGGCGGCGCGGGTGAGCGCATCCTGAAGTGAGAGACCGGACGACAGGCCGGCGCCGAAATAGCCGCAAAACGTATCGCCGGCGCCCACCGTGTCGATCGGGGTGATCTTCAGCGCCGGAACGGCAAGGAAATCGCCCGGTGTGGCGGCCAGCACCCCGTCGCCACCGAGCGTGACGACGATGATGCGGCCTGTCTTTTTGGCATAGTCGCGCATGCGGGCCGGGCGGTCGCGCCCCGAAAGCGCGAGCGCCTCGCCATAGAGATCGAACTCGGTTTCGTTGGCGACGGCATAATCGGCCTTGCCGAGGAGGCCGGCGGCTTCGGCACGGAACGGGGCGGTGTTGAGCACGCTGACGGCGCCCGCCGCGCGCGCCGCGTCGAGCGTGGCCTCGACGGTCTGCAACGGGATCTCGTGCTGCAGGAGCACGACGTCGCCTTTCTTGAGATAGGCCTTGGCGACATCGCCCGGCACAACCGAATCATTGGCGCCCGGCACCACGGCGATGACGTTTTCGCCGTCGCCGCCGACCAGGATCAACGCCGTGCCGGTGGAGGCGAAGCTCTCGCCGACACCGGACAGATCGACAGCGCCGGCCCTGAGAAGGGCGAGCGCCTCGGCGGCAAAACTATCCTTGCCGATCGCGCCCACCATGCGCACTTGCGCGCCGGCGCGCGCCGCGGCCAGGGCCTGGTTGGCCCCCTTGCCGCCGGGCGCGGTGGCGAAGCCGGAGCCGCGCACCGTCTCGCCGGGTTCCGGCAAGCGGTCGACATTGGCGATGAGGTCGAGGTTGATCGAACCGACAACGATAATCAAGAAACTGCCTCCCGGTGAAGCGGGTCAGCCTGCGCTGAAAGGCGGACCTGCTCCAAGACTTCTGCTTTCTTGCGCAATTTCAGGGGAAAATACATGGCGTGTTTTCCCCTGGAATTGCAGGCTGGGCGCGAAGCTAGCCGCAAAGCCCGCCGGTTGCCAGATCATGTCGTCGCTGGCGCGGTCTGGCCCACAGCATCATTCGCAACGGACAGTGACCTCCGCCTGGTAACTGCCCGCCGGGAAGATGCCCGGCAACTTCGTGGCGGTCAGATCGACCTGGATCGTATGGGTGCCGTTGGTCAGCCGTTGCGGCGAGCTGCCCGGGTTATCCAGCCCAGATCCGTCGAGGCGGAAGACTGAGGCGAAAGAGACGTCGGTGTCGCCGCCGCTCGGAGCCGAGGTGAAGGCGATCGGCGCCGGCGCGGAGACGGTATAGCAGTCTAGCAGGTTCAGGATCGAACACAGCGTCGAGTTCGCGATGATGGTGGCGCCGGCGCTCGACCCGCCCGCCTGCTTGGAACCGAATATGTTGATAGAGGGGTTCGATTTCATCGTTCCCGAGGCACCGATCATGATGGTGCAGGTGCCGATGATCGCCGCCTGTGCCGGGAGACAGAAGCCGGCAAGCGCTGCCGTCGTAAGCAGCGCGCGGCTATTTCCGCTTCTTTTTTTCATTGCCGGTCGTGCCTCGGATGCTCCAGCCTTCGTTGGCCCATCCTGCCGATTTGACCTGGGCCGCGCTGACTTGGGCCGCGCTGGCCTGGGGCGCGGGACCCTGAGGTGTGGGGGCCGCCACACTTCCTGTCGTCTGACCATCGGCGCCAAGGCCCATTTTCAGGAGCTTCAATTCAAGCTGCAGGCGCTCGACTTCCAGCTCGTAGAGGCGGCTGCAATCGACGCGTTTCGGCGTCCGCCCGATCGGGATCACCACGCGGCCGTATGTGGCGATGTCGCTATTGGCCTGGTTGCTGCTGTTGTTGCCCCGAATGACGCCGAGGTCGAGATAGGCGCCGCTGCCGGAGACGGCTGAACGGCAGGTCGTGCCGTCGCTGGCATGAACCTCGTCCTGGCCCTGAGGCAGGCTGACGCCGGGCAGGCTGAAACCGGTCTGGTTCTGATTCAGGTTCAGGATGTCCTCGGCAAGCCCCTGACTTGCGACAGCCAAGGCGGACAGCAGGGACAAGATCAGAACCTGCGATGCCCGAAAAACTTTCCGCATATCTGTGCCCTTATCTGGGTCTGCTCGCTTGGAAAGGGGATACTCTCGGTACAGATACGCACCTTGCGCTCGTTCGCGCCGTCGAACGGGACGACCACCAGAACCGGACGCGACGCCTGGCCGGCCAGAAGGAAGGCGCTTGGCGTGATCTTGGCGTCGACCGGCTGGAAATCCTGGTCATAGACATGAATCTCGACACGGATGCGCTGGTTATACGGGTTGCCTGGGAAGACACGAACGGCGAAGGCATCCGCGAAGGATCGCACCTCGCCCCGCATCGGCGTCATCGACTGGCCGGTCGCGGCTATGGGAAACAGCACGGCAGTCAGGCCCGCCGCCAGAATTGCAATCGTTCTCAAGGATCACTCCTTTCGCGACAAGACTATTCGCAGCGCAGCGTCACCGTTGCTTGGTAGTTGCCGGCGGAGAAGCGGTTCGTGCCGCTCTTGGTGCCAGAAAGATTGACGGCGACCGTGGATGTGCCTGGCACCGTCAGGGCCGTCGCAGTGCCGGTTTCCGCAATCGTCTGGGCGCCGGAAGTGGCGAAGGTGGGGGTCCATGTCGTCGCCGTAACGTCCGAAGCCGGCACGGTCGTCGTGGTTACCGGGTCTACGCTGAGCGAGACGCCGCCCGTGGTATCGACCTGAGCGCTGCCGGCTGAGCCGCCGGCATTATGCGAGCTCAGCGACTGAAGATTGCTGCTGACGGTCATCGTACCGTTGGAGTTGATCGTGACCGTGCAGGTCGCGGTGATCGTACCATTGAACAGCACATTTCCGGTGGCGGCCGATGCTGCCTGGCCGCCGCAGGCGGCGAGCACGCTCGCAGCCATGACGGCGCGAAAGAACTTCATTGAGACCCCGCTTTCGAGCCGGATAGTGCGGCTCAACGTGGGGTTATCTTCTCTTTATCGTGGTTAATTTAGCGTTAAGTGAAATAACAACGGAAAGCAACTTCAAAGAAACCGGCGATAACCAGAGGTTGTCGCCGGTTGCATTCAATAAATAAAACGATGCATTTAGTTTGGCTGCGTCGGTTTATATTACAATACGCGGTTTTTTGCAGCGGGACACAGAAAAAATCGATTGTTTCAGGACGTCACTTGTCCCGCTTCCCAACCGAGGATGGCGCGCTTGCGCGTCAGGCCCCAGTGATAGCCGGTGAGCGCGCCGGACTTGCCCAACGCCCGGTGGCAGGGCACCACGAACGACATCGGGTTGGCGCCCACCGCCGCGCCCACCGCCCGGCTCGCGCTTGGCGCGCCGATGCTTGCCGCGATCGAGGAATAGGTGCAGGCCCTGCCCATCGGGATGCGCAGCAATGCTTCCCAGACGCGAAGCTGGAAATCGGTGCCGATCATCACCACGCGCAAAGGCTGGTCGGCGCGCCATTGCGTCGGGTCGAAGACCCGCGCGGCATAAGCCTGGGTGGCGGACATATCCTCGACATAGGTCGCATTCGGCCAGCGGCCGGACATGTCGGCGAAGGCAGCCCGCTCGCCGCCGGCGTCACAGAAGGCGAGACCCGCCAGGCCCCGGTCGGTGACCATAATCAGCGCGATGCCGAAAGGCGAGATGTGATAGCCGTAGCGGATGGTGAGACCCGCGCCACGGGTCTTATAGTCGCCGGGCGACATCGCCTCATGGGTGACAAAGAGGTCGTGCAGCCGGCCCGGACCGGACATGCCGAGTTCGAACGAGGTCTCCAGGAGCGGCATGCCTGAATCGAGCAGCCTGCGCGCGTGGTCGAGCGTCACCGCCTGCAGGAAGGCCTTGGGCGACAGGCCGGCCCAGCGCGTGAACAGTTTCTGCAGGCCGGTCGGCGTCTCGCCGACTTCCTCGGCCAGCACCTCGAGCGAAGGCTGATCGCGATAGTCGAGGCTGATCTTCTCGATGGCGCGGCGCACGACGTCGTAGTCGCTGCCTTCCGGCGTGATGTCGTTCTCAAGGATCGCGGTTGGTTTCATCCGCGTATTCATGGTCATCTGAGCGTTCATGGCAATATCTCCTTGACCGCGAATATCGGTCCTCCAGAGCTTTGCCACCACCCGAAACTTGCCTTCCCGCCATCCGCACCCAGATAGAGTCAGCTTCGGGCCGAAGAGGGTGATCATGGCCGTCGAAAAGGTTGATCTGACCGGGGCAAGGGAGACCTTGCTGATGACGCTCTACGGCAAGGCGCTGGAGAGCCGGCTGCCCAATTCGCTGCTCCAGGATCGCGTTGCCGACGAGGCGGTGCGCAGGATCGACTATGATTTCTCAAGGCTCAAGGTCGACGGCAATCTCGGGCTGGGATTTGCATCCGGGCGAAGACACTGGACGTATCAGCGCGTCTTGGCGGTCGCCAGCGCGCGCGAAAAGGCGGTGGCAAAACTTTCGCGGTCGTCGGGATTGAGGAAGCCGCCAATCGCGACACTCTTGCCTTGCGCCTCGACGGCCATCTTGGTGATGCCGATCTCAGCATGGCGGGCGATCGAGAACCGCGTCCAGAACGGGTTGAAGCGATGGTTTTCCGAGCGGCCGGAAGGCGCTGTCTTGCGAATGTCGAGACTGGTGCGCGAGACCGAGATTTCCTCACGGGCGCGCGCAGCCCGGTAATTGGCGCGGAAAGCGATGTAGACGGCGACCACGTCGAGGCCGAAGAAGCCGAACACCGGCCAGGCGCCATGCGCCAGGAAGAACGCGCCGGTGACCGCCCAGCCGAACAGAAGCGCTCCCATCAGGATCAGGAAACCGGTGCGGCCGAGCGAACGGTGCGGCGTCAGCAAGGCCTGGAAAAATGGCTCGTCGGCCTGGAACGAGGCGTTTGTGTCGCTCATGAGGGAATATTATAGGAGGGAAATGGCGCCTCCCAAGTCGAAAAAATCAGCAGCTGTCAAAAAACCTCAGCCCGCTATCCCGGGCGGCGGCCGGGCGCCTGGTCGACGGCCGCGAAAAGCCGCCACGCGGTCGCTCTACAGCCCCGCCGAAGTGCATGAGATCTTCCGGCGCTTTTCCGTGCAGCGGCCTGAGCCGAAAGGCGAGCTCGACTATGTCAACGCCTTCACTCTGCTGGTCGCAGTGGTGCTGTCGGCGCAAGCGACGGACGCCGGCGTCAACAAGGCGACCAAGGCGCTGTTCGCCGCAGCCGACACGCCGGCCAAGATGCTGGCATTGGGCGAGGCCAAGGTCGGCGACTATATCCGCACCATCGGTCTGTGGCGCAACAAGGCCAAGAACGTGATCGCGCTGTCGAAGGCGCTGATCGACGATTATGCGGGCCAGGTGCCGCAGGATCGCGACGAGTTGGTGAAGCTGCCGGGCGTCGGGCGCAAGACCGCCAATGTCGTGCTCAACGTCGCCTTCGGCCAGCATACCATGGCGGTCGATACGCATATCTTCCGCATCGGCAACCGTATCGGGCTGGCGCCCGGTAAGACGCCGGAACAGGTCGAGCAGGGGCTGCTCAAGGTCATCCCCGCCGAATATATGCGCCATGCGCATCACTGGCTGATCCTGCATGGCCGCTATGTCTGCAAGGCGCGCAAACCCGATTGCCCGGTCTGCGTCATCGCCGACATCTGCAAGTCGAAGGAAAAGACCACCGACGTGCCGGCCCCGCTGGTGCCGATCGCGCCGCTGAATGAGACGTTTCCGGTCGAGGCCGTCTGACTCAGTAAAGTTTTAATATCCGTAGCCGCGCGCCATGGCCGCGGCAAAAACTGGAATGAGCAGGAAGATAAAGCCCTCGGCGCGGACATAGTTCTTCACCGAGGCCAATTCCGCCGCCGGCACCGCGAAAGACGGATTGCCGCTCGCCTGCCTGTTCCAGGAGAGGAAGTGCATGGTCGGCACAATCGACAGCAGGCCGACGGTGACGAAGGCCGCCATCTTTGCCCAGAACACCCAATTGTAGACGTAGAATTCCCAGCCTTTCAGACCGAAGAACACCCGGCAGATGCCGACGATGACGATCAGCGCGGCGATGATGCCGTAGTGGCGGTCGATGCCGGCAAGCCGCTTCAGCGTCGCCGCTGCCAAATCGCCGCGTACCAGCACGAACTCGGCGCCGATGATGCCGGCCAGCGAAAACACCAAAAGGTGATGCGCGATCGCCAGCAACAGGTCTGTGGTGTCCATGGTTCTTCCTTCGGTCGAGTTACGTTTCTGGGTCGGCTCCGGGCGCAAACTAGCATCGCCGGGCGAAAAGCCCATAGCGATGCAGCCGTGCCATGGCTGTCATGGCTGGAAGAGGCCAACGCATTGTCCTGGCTCTTGATCGAGCGTGCTGTTTTGCTAAGCGCGGTCGCGTCAATGGAGGGGCAATGCCATGAGCATCAGAACCGAAGCCGGCGTGCCGCTTCTCGAAACGGCGCGCACCGTTTTGCGGCCGCACAGGCTGGATGATTTTGAAACCTATGCCGCCATGTGGGCGGAGCCCGCCGTCACCCGTTTCATCGGCGGCAAGCCGCGCACGCGCGAGGAGAGCTGGATGCGCTTCCTGCGCCATGCCGGCCTGTGGTCGCTGATCGGCTATGGGTTCTGGGCGATCGAGGACAAGGCGACGGGGCGCTTCATCGGCGAGGCCGGCTTCCACGACCTCAAACGCGAGATCGTGCCGTCTCTCGAAGGCGTGCCGGAGGCCGGCTGGGCGCTGGCCTCGGAGGCGCATGGCCAAGGGCTTGCGAGCGAAGTCGTGGGGCGGATCGTCGCCTGGAGCGATGAGGCGTTCGGACAGGCAAGAACGGTCTGCATCATCGATCCGGAAAACGGCGCTTCGCAGAAGGTGGCCGAAAGGAACGGCTATAAACAGATTTTGCGGACCACCTATCACGAGAAGCCGACGATCCTGCTGGAACGGCAGGCCGGATCCGGAAAGGAAAGCGCTTAACCCGCCTTGCGGCGCAAGGCCCCTGCCACTCCGTTCCACGCGTCCGCCTTTGCACCTGGATGGCTGCCCAGCACCGTCGTCGCATCGAATGGCTGGGGCCTCGCTATGGCATAGCCCTGCGCGTAATCGACGCCGATCGCTTTCAAGGCTTCGACGATGCCATCGCTTTCGACGAATTCGGCGATGGTGCGTTTTCCCGTCACCTTGCCGATGTGATGGATCATCTCGACCATCGCGCGGTCGATGCGGTCGTCGAGCATGTCCTTGACGAAGCCGCCGTCGATCTTGAGGTAGTCGACCGGCAGATGCTTCAGATAGGCGAAGGACGACATGCCGGAGCCGAAATCGTCGAGCGCGAAGCGGCAGCCCAGCCCGCGCAGATCGGCGATGAAGCGCATGGCCTCGGTCAGATTGGCGATGGCACTGGTCTCGGTGATCTCCAGGCAGATGGTTTCGGGCGCAATGGCGTGCGCGGCGAACTGCTCGCGCATGAAGCCGAGAAACGTCTCGTCGCCGAATGTGGCGCCGGAGAGATTGATCGCGCAGGTGGATATCGGCGCCGCGTGCGGATCGGTGCGTCGCGACGCCAATATGGCGAAGGCGTTGCGTATCACCCAGCGGTCGATCGCCGGCATCAGTCCGTAGCGCTCCGCCGCCGGAATGAAGCTCTGCGGGGTGACGAAGCTGCCGTCCTCGTCGGTCAGCCTGAGCAGGATTTCGACATGCGCGCCTGCCTCGGCAATATCGTCGCGCAACGGCGCGATCTCCTGCGAATGCAGCCGGAAGCGGTTCTCATCCAGCGCGGCATGCAGGCGCTGCACCCAGGCCATCTCGCCGAAGCGCTCGCGAAGTGCGGTGTCGCCGTCGCTGTGGAGCTGGACGCGGTTGCGGCCCTTTTCCTTGGCC
This sequence comes from Mesorhizobium sp. B2-8-9, assembly GCF_006439475.1. NCBI lineage: Bacteria > Pseudomonadati > Pseudomonadota > Alphaproteobacteria > Hyphomicrobiales > Phyllobacteriaceae > Mesorhizobium > Mesorhizobium sp. B2-8-9. Next base: position 10,166 of record NZ_VFTQ01000035.1, read on the forward strand.
ATGTAGCAGGCGACGTCGGCGGCGCGCAGCACCTCCTCCAGCGTCATGCCGACATTGGCGACCTCGACCATGCCGATGCTGACGCTGATGTTGAAGGGACGCCCTTCCCAGGAGAAGTGCAGATCCTGGACCGTGGCGCGCAACCGTTCGGCGGTGGCGGCGGCACAGTCGGCATCGCAATCGAAGAGCAGCACGCCGAACTCGTCGCCGCCCAGTCTCGCCAGGATGTCGCCGAGCGGCAGCTCGTTGGCGAGCAGCGCCGAGATCTGGCGCAGCAGCTGGTCGCCGGCGGCGTGGCCGCAAGTATCGTTGACCAGCTTGAACTGATCGAGGTCGAGATACATCAGCGCGTGCCGGCGCGACTTTTCCGGGTCTTCTGAGATCGCGCTCGCCAGACGCTTCTCGAAGTCGCGGCGGTTGACGAGACCGGTCAGCGCGTCATGCGATGCCTGCCACGAAAGGCGCTCGATATAGTCCTGCTCGCGCGTCATGTCTTGCAGGGCCAGGACGCAACCCAGGATCGAGCCGGAAACGATCAGCGGAGCGCCGTTCAGCGCCACCGGCACGACCGAACCGTCGGGGCGCTCCAAAAGCTGCGGGCGAACATTGGAGCGGCGCGGCTCGCCCGCCAGCAGGCGCGGGATCAGATCGGTCTCCTCGACGCCGCTGTCCTTGTCCACGAGCCGGAACAACGAGGCGACCGATCTGCCTTTGGCGGCGGCTAAAGTGCAGGCAAGCAGCCTCTCCGCTCCGGCATTCATATAGTCCAGCCGCCCCTCGGCATCGGTGCTGATGACGGCCTGGCCGATCGAGGCCAATGTGATCTGAGCCCGCTCGCGCTCGGCGCTGAGGGCTGTCTGAAATGCCTGGCGCTGTTTCATCAGCTTTCGCGTGCGCCAGACGGCGAGCAGGATAAGCAGTGCGGCTGTCGCGAGATTGGCCGCCGTCAGCGCCGTCTTGATGAAGCGCGATCCCTCGCCGAGACTGTCGGAGAAGGCCTTGGCGAGCGGCCCGATCTGGTGGTCGACCTGGTGGATTTGCACCTTCCAGAGGGCGATCTCGGCTGACGATGGCGGCCCTTTTTCGAGCCTGCGATGCATGTCGTCGCCAAGTCTTTGGATGGCGAGGATCATCTCGTCGGCAGCCGTCCAGTGGCGGATCGCGGTGTCGAGATAGCTGACGCCGCGGAAATTCCGGAACAGCCAGATCAGGCCGGCGACATCGTCGGGATGGTTGTTGCCGCCGAGAAAGCCAAGCTTGGCCGCATTCGTGTCGGGCTCAGCCTGTTCGAGCGCAAGCCGTGCGGCGCGATCGGCCAGCGGCACGGCGATGGCCTGACGATATTCGCTGAAATACTCTTCCCGGCCGGTGTCGGCATAAAGGCTGAGGAAATAGATGGCGTGCTTCTGCCCCTTCGACCATTGGCTTTCGCCGCCGACATAGGCGCGGACGGCTGACAACGTGTGGAGGCTGAGGGTCGCAATCAGCGCCTGGATCAGGACGACCGCGACGAAGGGCCAGACCAGCCCGATGAGACGCGTGGCGGCATCGGTCGATGAGAGCTTCATCCCATTCCCATGGCGCGTGCGCAGGCCCCCTCGGTGTCTGTCCGACTGGCTCATCCGCCGGTTGAGACGATGTTCTTCCCCACATGTCGTCCGGTTACTGGCGACATCAATCCAAATAACGTGCCTGGATTAACAGTCGATAAATTTGCCCAGTATTTGTTTCATGAGTTATTGCTCAGCAACAGAAGGACGCTTACACGCTTGATGCCGATATTTCGTGCCTAATACCGGTCTACGGTGCGAGGGCGCGAAAGAAAAGCCGGCAACATCAATCCGATAGCGCCGCGCGACAGTCTCGTCTCAGCGCTTGGTCTTGGATTTGTTGAGCGCAACGGCCTCGCGGACGAGCGCCTTCAGGGCGTCGGCGTCGATCTTGTCGCCTTCCTTGAAATCGATGGCGCGCCGGGTGTTGCCTTCCAGGCTGGAGTTGAAGAGCTTCTTGGGATCGGGCAGCGCCGCGCCTTTGGCGAAGGTCAGCTTGACGACGGCCTTGTAAGTCTCGCCGGTGCAGATCATGCCGGCATCCTCCCAGACAGGGACGCCGCGCCATTTCCATGTCTCGACGGCTTCGGGCGCTGCCTCCCTGATAAGAGCGCGGAGCCGGGCAAGCGTCTCGCCCCGCCAGTCGCCCAGCTCCTTAATCCGTCCGTCGATCAGTTCGGACGCAGACTTGCCGTCCTGTACGTCGCCTTGTTGCATGTCCGGTTCTCCTCGATGCTGAATAAGAGATCGCCACCATGGCCCTTTCGGGGAGATGGCGCTTGATTTTTCGTGCGCTTACATCCGTTCGCCGGGCAGCTGGCTTGCCTGCTTCACCCAGGAGACGAACTGCTCCTCGTCGATCGGCTCGTTCTCGTGGATGTGGAAATAGCGTGTGTCCTTGCTCTTGGATTCGACAGGCGGCACGGGCTTCAGCGACAGGCCGCGGAAGAACGCCACCTTGATGTATTTGGCGAAGCAATGGATGCCGAGGAACCAGCCTTCGCCTTCCATGCCGTAGAAGGGAGAGTTCCATTTGACGGCCTTTTGCACACCAGGGACGGCCTGCGTGATGAGCTGGTCGAGCCGGCGTCCGACCTCGCTCTTCCAGCCCGGCATCGCCGCGATATAGGCCTGCACCGGAGCATCGCCATAGCCCTTGGCGATCTGCGGGTTTCCGCCCGAAAGCAGGACAGGTTTGGCGTCCGCGGATCCGGCAGCCTTCGATTTCGTCTTTGCCATCAGGCCGATCCCGTGCGCTCGCCCGCCGGCTCCCCGCGCCATCTGGCGGCATAGGGCAGCACGAACATATAGAGGCCGCTGAACAGCAGCAGGAAAAGCGGAATCAACGGCGAATAGACGATCCAGGCGGGCGGCGGGCCCATGGCCATGGCAGCGAAATTGGCAATGACGGTGACGGTGAAGATGATCGAAAGCCAGCGGTGAAGCTGCCTGATCCACTTGCTCCAGTTCAATATAACCTCCCTTGCGAATGACGATACGGATCGAGCTCTCTACCAGTGCGCCAGTTGCGAAAGCTGAATGAGGTTGCCACAGGTGTCGTTGAGCTGCGCGATGGTCGCGCCGGTCACCGCGGTCGGCGCCATGGCAAAACTGCCGCCATTGGCCTTGATGCGCTCATGGTCGCTCTTGATGTCGTCGGTGAACAGCATCAGCGCCGGCTGGCCTTGCTTGAAGATGGCCTGCTGATAAGTCTTTGCCGCCGGATTGTCGTTGAGGGCCAGCTGCAGTTCGGTGCCGTCCGGATCGTCAGGCGAAACGACAGTCAGCCAGCGAAACGGCCCATTGGTGAAGTCGGCCTTCTTGGTGAAGCCCAGAATTTCGGTATAGAAGCCAAGAGCCTTTTCCTGGTCGTCGACATAAATGCTGGTCAGCTTGATCTTCATTTCGGTGCCTCCATTGCTTACGCTAGCGGTTTGCCGCCCCGCTGGGACCGTGTCTGTCTTTTGAGGCTTCGGCGGACTTCAATCGATCCGCGAAAGCAGCTGCTCCAGGGCCGTGAAGTTGCGCTTCCAGCCGACCGTGGCGCCGCGGTAATACGGCTCCTGGTCGGTGCGGAAGCCGACCTGCTCCATGCGCAAACGCGTGCCCTTGCCCGTCGGGGTGAGCGTCCAGGTGACCACGCTCTCGAGATCCTTGGTGTCCCAGCTGTAGGACAGGGTCCGGTTGGGCTCGACCGTCCGCACCTGGCAGTCGACGCCGCCCCATTCGGCGCTCATGTTGAAGCGATGGTCCACGACCGGCTTGAAGCTGTTCTTCATCAGCCACTCCTCGATGAGATGCGGTTGGGTGAGCGCGCGCCAGATCTTTTCCGGCGGAAAAGGTATCTCGCGCTCGACGATGACGGAGCGCGTTGCGGCCTCATTCATTGATCCATCCTTTTGAGCAGGTCTTCCAGATCGTCGAAGCGGCTTTCCCAAAACCCCGCCATGTGGCGCGTCCAGTCCATCAACGGCGCGAGCGCCTTGAGCTGGGCGCTGTAATGGGTCTGGCGGCCCTCATGGCGGTCGCGCACCAGTCCCGCCTCCTTGAGGACGCCCAGATGCTTCGATACCGCCGGCTGCGACACCCCGGCCTGGGCGGTCAGGGCTCCGACCGTCTGCTCGCCGTGACGGCAGAGGCGTTCGAAGATGGCGCGTCGCGTCGGATCGGCGAGCGTCCTGAACAGCATGTCATGCGCGGTCGTCATTTTTAACCGATAACCCAGTGGCTATTGATTGACGTATAACCATTGGGATATGCATGAGTCAAGCAGCGAATGAGGACGCGCACCTGAAGCCGCGGCCGTGGGCCGGCACGCCGGTACGGCCGGACGGCACTGAAAAGATGGTTGCTTATGCCGCGTTTGCTGACGGAACGGTCAAATCCCTCAGCAGCGTGGAAAGGTCCGGTTCGTCGATGAGCAGGGCGGCGTCGACCGCCGGAAGCCATGCGCGCTGCCGGTTCGCGGCTTCCTGCCAGTCGACAAGCTCCTCGGCGACCTCGAGCAGATAGACCACAACGTCGACCCGAATGAAGCCGTCGGGCATGCGTTTCCAATAGGAATAGGTGCCGGCAGGCTGCTTCAGCGTCCTCCCGAGCACGCCGGCTTCCTCCCGGGCTTCGATCATTGCCGCCTTGCGCCCGCTCTTGCCCTTCATCGGCCAGCCCTTCGGCACGATGAAGCGCCGCGTGCTGCGCGAGGTGACCAGCAGCACTTCCAAGCTGCCGTCCTCTCGCAACCGATACGGAATGGCCGCCACCTGGCGGATGCGTTGGCCCTTCTTGGCTTTGCGAACTGCTTTCTTCTTGGTTGTTGCCATCCCAAATTCCGGTGAGAGCAGCGTTTTGCCGCACGCTATCTGCGCGGCAAAAACCCTAAAAGCGCCGCCCTTGCAATCCGGCATTTTGCCAGCAAGTAAGTCGGCTAATAAATTGAAAAAAACAAAATGTCAGCGGCAAACTCTGGAAATCGTGTTGCCGACCGCTTCCATCCGGCACGTCCTTTCAAATATCGGCACATCGGGCTGGCTCCTGGGCGGGGCCGGCCGGTCGAGTTCGCGATAGATTTGCTGCTGCTGCTGGTACTGCTGCCGCTGCAACCTGTTCTGCAACTGCTGCAGCTCATTCTGCTGCACCAATGCGTTGCGATTCGTCGGGATGACGATCTGCGCATAAGACGGCGCAATCAGACAAACCGAGGCCGCCAGCACTGTGCCTGCAAGAACAGACAGACTGTGACGAAGCATCCGCGCGGCTCCCATACAAAAAACCATGCATTTCATATAATGCGGGCAGCCAATAGCGCCATGGGTAACCGCGAAACGTGATGCGGCTCACCGAAGCCGGGCGATTGGCTATGCCGCGACGCCGGCGCTGGAGATCGGGGCCGACATCCCGGTCAGCGCCATCGCCAGTTCCCGCCTCTGCGGAAAGGCCGGCGTCGAGTTCTCCACCAAGCAGTGGGAGATCGAGGGGCGTTTCGCCGCCGCCGAGAATCTGCCCGGCAATCCGGCATTGCACTTGACGGAAGCCATCGATTCGCCCCTCTATCGGGTCGGCGCCGGGCTGGAGCTCGAGGGCGTCAACGGCGTCGGGTTGGCTGTCAGGTACGACGACGCCTTTGGGCAAACGATCAAGCAGAATGCGGTCAGCGCGTCTCTGAAGGTCAGCTTCCAGCTGACGCGGGCGGCGGCTAAGAAGGGATCTCATGAGGACGAAATACGCGTATCTCGCGGCGATGCTGGCAGCTGCCTGCATTGCCGGTTTGCCGGCAGCGGGAGTTGCCGCGCAAAATAAGGCCGACAAGGTGGCGCCCGCGGCCGCTCAGTCAGGCGACGCAGCGGCCAAGCCGCAGCTGCCGGGCGGCGCCTCGGCGCTGTCGGAGACGCATGGCGACTGGACGGTAAACTGCCAGGTCACCGGCACCAACAAGGTCTGCAGCCTGTCGCATCAGCAGTTCAACAAGCAGAGCGGCCAGCGGCTGCTGGCGATCGAATTGGCGACCAAGACCGGTCAGGACGCCGCCGGCACGCTGGCGCTGCCCTTCGGGCTCGCCTTGGCCAACGGGATCTCGTTCGAAATCGACGACAAGAAGCTGGACGGCACGTTGCAGTTCAACACCTGCCAGGCGGTAGGTTGCCTGGTACCGGTGACGTTCGACGCCAATATCTCGCCGTTGCTGCAGAACGGCACCACGCTGAAGGTCAACGCCACGGCGGCCGACACTGCGCAGCCGATCTCCTTCACCATCTCGCTCAATGGCTTCGGCAGCGCGCTGGCGCGGACGGCGGACCTGTCGGCGGACTAGGTTGTCGAAGACCGGCCGGCTGAACGCTTCGTCATCCACGGGCGGAGCAAGGAGCGAAGCGACGCGCGCAGACCCGAGGATCCATTCCGTGACATAGGAGCGCTGCTCACGGTGCAGAATTCTGCGCCGCTGCGCTCTACAATCCAGGTAACGGAATGGATCCCAGGGTCTCCGCGACGCCGCTTCGCGGCTGCTCCGCCCAGGGATGACGAAGTTGGAAGGTTTCGGCCAACCAGCACGGCTTGCCTCAGCTACTCAACCTTGCGCAAACGGTATCCCACGCCCGTCTCGGTGATGATGTAGCGCGGCTGGTCCGGTGTCTTCTCGATCTTCTGCCTCAGCTGGCGCACATAGACCCTGAGATACTGGACGTCGGTCGAGTCGTTCCAGATCTGCTTCATCAGGAACTGATGGGTCAGCACCTTGCCGGCATATTGCACGAGCATGCGCAGGATATCGTATTCCTTGGGCGACAGTTTCACTTCCTTCCTCGACCGTGACGATGCGCTTCACAAGGTCGACCGAAAAGGATAAAAGAATTCGAACAAAAAGGGAACGAAGAAAAATGCTCGACATCGCACCATCGCAACAGGCGGCAACCTGGCTCGGCTCATTCGGCCGGGCGCTCGAGGCCGGCGATATCGAGGCGGCGACGAACCTCTTTGCGCAGGATTGCTACTGGCGCGATCTCTTGACCTTCACCTGGAATATCAAGACCATGGAGGGGCAGGCGGCGATCCGCGAAATGCTCAAGGCCACGCTCCACTTGGCGCAGCCCTCGCACTGGCGGCTGTCCGGAGAGCCCAGCGTCGACGACGGCACCGTCGAGGCCTGGTTCACATTCGAGACGGCGGTGGCGCGCGGCGAGGGGATCCTGCGGCTCAAGGACGGCCGCTGCCGCACGCTGTTCACGGCGATGAGCGAACTCAAGGGGTTCGAGGAACGGAAGGGGCCGGCGCGGCCACTCGGCATCCGCCACAAGGCCGACCCGAACCGCGAGACCTGGGCGGAAGCACGGGCACGCGAGGCGCGCGATCTCGGCGTGCATGAGCAGCCCTATTGCCTGGTGATCGGCGGCGGGCAGGGCGGCATCATGCTCGGCGCCCGGCTGCGCCAGCTCGGCGTCCCTACGCTGATCATCGAGAAGAACGCGCGCGCCGGCGATTCCTGGCGCAACCGATACCGCTCGCTCGTGCTGCACGATCCCGTCTGGTACGATCATCTGCCCTACATTCCGTTCCCGGAAAACTGGCCGGTCTTCACGCCCAAGGACAAGATGGGCGACTGGCTGGAGATGTATACCCGCGTCATGGAGCTGAACTACTGGGTCGCCACCAAATGCATCAGCGCCGCCTATGACGAGGCCGAAAAAGTCTGGACCGTGGTGGTCGACCGCGTCGGCCAGCGCATCACGCTGAAGCCGAAGCATATCGTCTTCGCTACCGGCGCCTACGGCCCGCCGCGGCAGATCGAGCTGCCGGGCGCCGACAGCTTCAAGGGCGAGCTTCTGCATTCCAGCCAATATTCCACCGGCGAGAAGTTTCGCGGCAAGCGCGTGGCGGTGATCGGTGCTGCAAGCTCAGGCCACGATGTCAGCCTCGATCTGTGGGAAGCGGGCGCCAAGGTCACCATGGTGCAGCGCTCGCCGACGACGGTGGTGAAGTCCGACACGCTGATGGATATCGGCTTCGAGATCTTCTCGGAAAAGGCGCTGGCGCGCGGCATCACCACCGACAAGGCCGACATGATCGTCGCCTCAACGCCCTTCGCGCTGGTGCCGAAGGGCCAGCGGGCGCTTTATGATGTGATCCGGGCGCGCGATGCGGATTTCTACCAGCGCCTCAGCAACAGCGGCTTCGCCATCGACTTCGGCGAGGACGAGACAGGACTGTTGATGAAAGCCTATCGGACAGGCTCGGGCTATTACATCGATGTCGGCGCTTGCGAGTTGATCCTGAACGGCGAGATCCAGGTGAAAAGCGGCGCAGGCATCAAGTCGCTGACGCCGGACGGCATCCTGTTCGAGGACGGCAGCGAACTCGCCGCCGACGCAATCGTCTGCTGCACCGGCTATCAGTCGATGAACGAGACAGTTGCGGGAATCGTCTCGCGCGAGGTCGCCGACAAGGTAGGTCCGTGCTGGGGCCTCGGCTCCGGCGTGAAGGGCGATCCGGGTCCTTGGCAGGGCGAATTGCGCAACATGTGGAAGCCGACGGCGCAGGAAGCGCTATGGTTCCACGGCGGCAATCTGGCGCTGTCGAGGTTCTACTCGAAATATGTGGCGCTGCAGCTCAAGGCGCGCATGGAGGGGATAGCGACGCCGGTGTATGGGGAGCCGAGTAATGCGCGATCCTAGCTTCGTCATTCTAGGGCGGAGCAAGGAGCGAAGCGACGCGGCGCAGACCCTAGAATCCATGCCGTGATCTTCGTGACGTGCGCAAGCGGACAGGAGGCGATTCTTCGCCGGGCGTCTCGAGCCCCATTCTGCACCGCTGCATTCTTCGGTGACAGTCACGGCATGGATTCTAGGGTCTGCGCTCCGCTTCGCGTCGCTCCACCCTAGAATGACGACGATGAGGGGCCAAAATGCCTCGCCGCCACATCCACATGCGTATGTTGCGCATGGGCCTCGAAGCGCTCCGTCTCGTTGTCGTCGGGCGATTCGTTCGGCCACCATTTGCCGCCGATCACGATGCCGTTGGAGACCAGCCGCTGATCCGCGACCAGTGACGTCCCGACCGCGTCAACGAAAGTGAAGCGGCCGGGCTGCAGCTTCAACACGGCGACGTCGCCGGTGCCGCCGACCTTCAGCGTGCCGAGTTCCGGCCTTGCGATCGCCTCCGCCGGCCGCTGCGTCGCCGCGCGCAGCACCTCGACCAACGGCATGCCGAGCGCCATGAGCTTCGACATGCAGACCAATATGTCGAAGGCCGGACCGTCGACGCAGTAGAGATGCACGTCGCTGGAGATGACGTCGGGCGCGATGCCCTCGGCAAGCATCGCCTTCGCCACCTCGAAGTCGAAAGAACCCATGCCGTGGCCGATGTCGAAGATGACGCCGCGCTCGCGCGCCAGCCGCATGTCCGGCCGCACCGCTCCGGAGGCAAAGACCGGCGCGTTGGGGAAAGGCCGGAAGCAATGGGTGAGAATGTCGCCGCGGCGCAGCCTGGGCAGCACTTCCGAGCGGCCGGGCGGCGGCTCGTCGATATGCGCCATCAGCGGCAGGCCGGCCTTGTCGGCGGCTTCGAGCGCGAGGTCGACAGGCGCGATGCCGCTCGAGCCGCCGGCATGCTTGCCGGAACGGACCTTGACGCCGACGACGACATCGGCGTGCTCGCGCACCGCAGCCACCGTCTCGCGCGGCTCGCAAAGCCTGAGATCGCCGCATTCGCCGACGGATACGGTTTTGGCGAAGCCAAATATGCCGGCAAAGGAGATGTTGACGTAAGCGAGGATGCGGACCTTCGAGCGCTCGATGACATGGCGGCGGAAGCCGAGGAAATTGCCGGCGCCGGCGCTGCCGGCATCGACGAAAGTGGTGGTGCCGCTCTTGGCGGCGAGCCGGTCGGCGTCGACGCCGAGCGAGGTGCCGCCCCAATAGACGTGGCTGTGCAGGTCGATCAGGCCGGGTGTGACGATGCAATCCCTGGCATCGACGACTTCACTCGCCGCCTCGGCATTGATGGCGGCGTCGATCGCGGTGACGCGGCCATCGGCAATGGCAACATCGCGTGGCGCGTCCAGGCCCGATGCGGGATCGATGAGGCGCCCGCCCTTGATCAGGAGATCGAACTGCATCGGTGCCATCGCTTTGTTTGTTCGTTTCACGCAATTCCGGACGGAAGGTACGGCGAAGTCGCCGAACTAACCGCTAAGCACTTTTCCTGGAATTGTTTCAAGCGATCCGAGCGGGCGATCAGACCGGCCGATAGGCGACGGCTTCGACTTCGATCTTGATGTCGATCATCAGGCGCGATTCGACCGTGGTCCGCGCTGGCGGATCCTTCGGGAAATGTTTTGCATAGACGGTGTTGAATGTGCCGAAATCGCGCGCGTCCTCCAGCCAGACGGTGGTCTTCACCACATCGTCCATGGTGCAGCCGGCGAGCGCCAGGGCCGCTTTGACGTTCTGCAGCACCTGCTCGGCCTGCTCGGCGATGCCGCCCTTGATCACGAGCCCGTCGCTGCCCACCGGCACTTGACCGGAAATATAGACGAAATCGCCGGCGCGGACGGCGGGCGAGAGCGGAACGTGGGATTTCCCAAAGCACTGCTTGGACAAGGGGAGCCTCCTTCAATCGACGACGGGAACCGGGGTTACATAGCCGTCTACGCCTGTCGGCACGATCCTCCTAGAGCCAATGTCGGAAAGCAACATTCTTTCGAAATCCATGTTGCTTTATTACAGAAGCCTGAGCATCTTGCGCTCGACGCGGCTTGAAATCGGCCGCGCATATGAGGGAGATCGGCATGACCTTCGACAAGAATCCGTTTCCGGAAGGCGATGCCGACCGCCACGCGCTGTGGGAAATGCTGGTGCGGCGCGATATCGACGCCTTCCTCGGTCAGGACTGGTCGATGGTCGAGGACGATTTCATCGCGGAAAGCTTCTTCGGCATGCATGCGCATTTCCTTGCCAATGCAGATGCCTGGCGGCTGCAGTTCCCCCGGCTGGAGGTCTATCGCGACGAATGGCTGCGGCAGGCCAAGGAAACCGCGGCGACGAAATTCGCCGAGCCACTGCGCGAAGCGCTGTTTCGCGTCACCAACATGCGCGACATCGACGTCGACGGCCACCGCGCGGTGCTGCACAAGAAGTTCGACGGCTCGGTCGCCAAGGCCGACGGCGGCGTCGACCGGCTCAAATGGCAGACGCTCTACTTCTGCCGCAAGGTGGGCGGACGCTGGAAGATTGCCGGCTTTGTCGGCTATATGCCGCATCCGCTGGGCAGCTAGGCGGGGCCTGTCGGACAGCCTGCGTTGGCAAAATCGTTCCATTGTGGAGTTTAGCCGAAGCGCCAGTTGGTCGTCATTCTAGGGCGAAGCAAGGAGCGAAGCGACGCGCGCAGACCCTGGAATCCATTCCCTGACGACTGTCGAAGAGCGGGATGGTTCCAGAATATCATCGCAACGGCGCAATCCCGAGTGAAGTCTGCACCGCTGCGACACTTCGAAGTCGCGGAATGGATCCTCGGGTCTGCGCGCGTCGCTTCGCTCCTTGCTCCGCCCGTGGATGACGACGTTAGGGAGGCTTCAGCCGACGAGCTCGCTAGGACAGAAGCGGCAACCGCTCATCGGGCGAGCGGTGGTCGAACACGACGCCCATGGTCTTACCAACGGCGGCCATGACGATCAGTTCGATGAGATGGTCGTCACTGTCCTGGCAAGCCGGGTCGGATCGGCGTATGGCGTCGAGCATCGCCCGGGTCGAGACGGTATCGCCGGCGCGAAATTTCGAAAGAGCAGATGAAACAAGGTCTTGCACCGTCCGATCTATGACGGGCACTTCCGCAGCGACGTTCATCGGCCTCCTCCTGCCATGAACCCTCCCGCAAAAGATGATACGCCAACGGTTGGAATGTGCCAGCAAAATGGTGGTCCGACCAGTGGGGCTGGCGACAGCCTGCCCTTGATTCAAGCCTAGATGTGGACACCTGCTGGCTAGCGGCAGCGTAAGCTCGACGCACCGCGCTCGGGTTGATAAGCCCGTCGCGCGCAGGGAGACGATCCGAGTCGAAATATGACCGTTGCAATCGAGATGGGGCAGACGAGCGCAGGCGCGTCGGCGGCCCTCGACCTTGAGGAGTTGCTGGCGACCCGCCTGCTGGTGCAGGGCAATTCGGGCTCGGGAAAGTCGCATCTGCTGCGCCGTCTTCTGGAGCAGAGCGCGCCCTGGGTGCAGCAGACCATCATCGACCCGGAAGGCGACTTCGTGTCTCTGGGTGAACGCTTTGGCCATCTGGTGATCGACGCGGAGGAACATACCGAGCGCGGCCTGCAGGCGGCTGGCGAGCGGGCGCGCATCCACCGCGTCTCGACGGTGCTCAACCTCGAAGGGCTCGATGCCGAGAACCAGATGCGGCGGGCCGCGGCCTTCCTCGGCGGGCTGTTCGAGGTCGCGCGCGACCATTGGTACCCAATGCTCGTGGTCGTCGACGAGGCGCAGCTCTTCGCGCCCGCCGCCGCCGGCGAGGTTTCGGACGAGGCACGCAAGCTCTCGCTGGGCGCCATGACCAATCTGATGTGCCGCGGCCGCAAGCGCGGGCTTGCCGGCATCATCGCCACGCAGCGGCTGGCGAAGCTCGCCAAGAACGTCGCGGCGGAAGCCTCCAACTTCCTGATGGGCCGGACCTTCCTCGACATCGATATGGCGCGCGCCGCCGACCTGCTCGGCATGGAACGGCGTCAGGCCGAAGCTTTTCGCGACCTGGAGCGCGGGCATTTCATGGCGCTCGGTCCTGCCTTGTCGCGCCGTCCGCTCGGCGTGCGCATCGGCCAGACCGAAACCAGTCCGCGCAACGGTACGCCGCGGCTGATGCCGATGCCGGGAGCCGCGCTCGAAGATGCGCGCGCGATCATTCTTGCCGCGCCGCCGCCGGAGACGGTCAGGCCGATGCGCCGGCCTTCGCCCGACCTGCTCGACCAATTGATGGCGGCCAAGGCCGCGCCGCTGGACATTCGCCCCGAGCCGATGGAACCGCAGCCAAGCGCCGAGGACCTAGCAGAGCGGCGCGAGCGGATGGACCGCATACTGCGCGCCATCCTGGCGGAGCCGGATGCGGGGTTCCGCGTCATCGGCGTGCTCTACCAGGAGTTCGTGGTCCGCTGCCGCATCGAGGGCCTCGCTTCGGTCGTGCCCGACCTTTCGGAGTTCCGCCGCATGCTGACGCGCGCCCGCGCCGGCGTCGGCTCCGACATGGCCGAGGACGACGCTTGGCGCGACGTTTCCGTGCGCGCCTCGCTGCTGCCCGAAGACATGCAGGGCGTGTTCATGATGATCGCGCGCGCCGCCAAGGAAGGCTGGCCCTGCCCGAGCGACGCGGCGATCGCGCGGGCTTACGGTTCGCATTCGCTGCGCCGCGCGCGCCGGCTGCTCGATTATATCGAGGAGCAGGGCCTCATCGTCTGCCAGGTCGACGGCGCCGGCCGGCGCACGGTGACGCTGGTCGAGCTCGCCTGGGCGACGGCGCCAGGTGATCCGAATGCCTTGGAGCAGGATAGCCTGGGGGTGTGATTACGGCTGCAGCTCGATTGTGCGGATATAGCGAAGCGGCGCACGATGGGACGCCGATAATGTCCCCGGCCCGTAACAGCAACGCAGAGTTGGGCGTGGTAGCGTCGCAGCCCGCGCCTGAAAGCGGCCGGGAACAATCGCAGTCGATTGCCGCATTGCACAATTCCGCCCGGCCTGCACAATAGGCGCATGTCCGCCGGTTCGTTGACCATCCTTGTTATCGACGAGAACCGCATCCGTGCCTCGATCATCGAGGCCGGATTGCGGGACGCCGGCCATCGCCATGTCACGGTCGTCCATGACGTCGCCGGCATCGCCCGGCGCATCGCCGAGATCGAGCCGGACGTCATCGTCATCGATCTGGAAAATCCCAACCGCGACATGCTGGAGAACATGTTCCAGCTGTCGCGCGTGGTGAAGCGGCCGATCGCGATGTTCGTCGACCGCTCCGACCAGGCCTCGATCGAAGCAGCCGTCGATGCCGGCGTATCCGCCTATGTGGTCGACGGGCTGAAGAAGGAACGCATCAAGCCGATCCTCGACATGGCGATCAGTCGCTTCAATGCTTTCTCGCGCATGGCGCGCGAATTGGAGGAGGCGCGCAGCGAGCTCGAGAACCGCAAGGTCATCGACCGGGCCAAGGGCATATTGATGAAGTCGCGGGGCTTAAGCGAGGAGGCGGCCTATGCGCTGCTGCGCAAGACGGCCATGAACCAGAACCGCAAGATCGCCGACATCGCCCAGAGCCTGGTGACGGCGGCGGGATTGCTGGGACCGCTGGAGGGCGAATGAGCATGTCGGCAGCGCATCAGATCACCGCCGGCTTCATGCCGCTCTTCGACAGCGCCGTCCTGGTCGCAGCCGGCGAGATGGGCTTTGCCGCGCGCGAGGGCATCGAGCTCAAGCTGCATCGCGAGACCTCCTGGGCCAATATCCGCGACCGCATCGCCATCGGCCACTTCGATGTCGCCCATATGCTCGGGCCGATGCCGCTCGCCTGCAGCCTCGGCCTCACGCCGCTTGCTTCCGAGACCATCGTGCCGTTCTCGCTCGGGCTCGGCGGCAACTGCGTCACTGTTTCCAATGCGGTGTGGCAAGGCATGGCGGCGCATGGCACAGCACCTGACCTCGATCCGGCGCGCGCCGGAGCAGCGCTCGGCGCACTGATCCGCGAGCGGGCGGCCGCCGGCCGCGAACCGCTGCGTTTCGCCGTCGTGCATCCGCATTCCGGGCACAATTATGAGCTGCGCTACTGGCTCGCCGCCTGCGGCGTCGATCCCGACCGCGATATCGAGATCGTCATCGTGCCGCCGCCCTTCATGGCCGATGCATTGGCCGCCGGCCGCATCGACGGCTATTGCGTCGGCGAGCCCTGGAACAGCGCCGCCGTCGCGGCAGGCACCGGCCACATCGTCACCGTGAAGGCGCTGCTGTGGCGCAACAGCCCGGAAAAGGTGATCGGGGTGCGCAAGATGTGGGCCGAAGAGAACCCGGACGCGCTGGCGGCGCTGCTGAGGGCGCTGCATCACTCCGCCCGCTGGTGCCAGGATCCGGCACACCGCGGCGAACTGGCGGCGCTGATGGCGAGGCCCGACTTCCTCGGCCAGCCGGAGGCGATCCAGATGCCGGCCCTGACCGGGCAGCTTCAACTTGGCGGGGGCGCGGCACGGCGCGTGGAGGATTTCTTCCTGCCCTTCGACAAGGCGGCCAACTTTCCCTGGAAGAGTCATGCGCTCTGGTTCTACACGCAGATGGTGCGTTGGGGGCAGTTGCCGCATACGCCGCAAAACCTCGCCATCGCCCGCGACTGCTATCGGCCCGATCTCTACCGCGCGGCGTTGAGGCCGCTTGGCGTCGCCTTGCCAGGCGCCAATGCCAAGGTGGAGGGCGCGCTGAGGATGGCAACGCCGGTCGGCTCAGCGGGCGCAAGCCTGGTCCTTGGCCCCGACGGATTTTTCGACGGCCAGATCTTCGATCCGGACCGGATAGACGCCTATATTGCCGGCCAGCGGCGCGCCTGATCATTTGCGCGCCATTCTTGTGCATTGCACAAAATTTATGCGCAATGCCTGTGCCATTGATCAATGTTTGACCGCGTCGCCGCTCGGCCCGGTCGAAGGTCAAAACTCCCACTGCATTGATTTTCCTTGAAATTCAGCTTTCGAGCGAAACTGGCACGCTTCGTGCTTTGGAATAATCGAGCCCGTTCGCGGGCAATGGAACAGGCGTCCAATGGCGGGCGCCACAGGCAAAGCTGCCGCTCAGGTCAATGCGCGATCCCGGATGTACGGACGCGCGAGGCCTGGACGGCGGCTTTTTTCGTTTTGGACCGGAGACGACGATGACCAAACGGATCGCAACGACATTGCTCAAGGATTTCACCCGTCGCGATTTCCTGGCGAGCAGCGCGCTGACCGCGGCTCTCTTCACTGCCGCGCTCCTGCTCTTTCCCGCCAATCACCAAACCGAAGGCAAAAGCCCGCAAGTGAGTGTGCAAGTCCCGGCCTCGCCGCACTGACCGATGCCACGCCTCTGATCAACACAACGCGCGGTGCCTCCCACGCCGCAAACCGGAGCCGACCATGACTGCAAACCTCCCAGCCTCGCCCAGCCAGGATAATGCTCCCAGGCAGGCGCTCGTGATGTCCACCATCGCCTTCACCGTGTGCTTTGCGGTGTGGACGATCTTTTCCATCATCGGCGTGCGTATCAAGCAGGAGCTCGGCCTGAACGAGACCGAGTTCGGCCTGCTCGTCGGCACGCCGATCCTGACGGGCTCGCTCGTGCGCATGGTGCTCGGTGTCTGGACAGACCGCTATGGCGGACGCCTGGTCTATACAGCGACCATGCTCGCCGCGGCGATCGCGACCTTCCTGCTCGCTTTCGCCCACACCTACGGTCAGATGCTGCTTGCCGCTCTCGGCGTCGGCCTTGCCGGCGGCTCCTTTGCCGTCGGCGTCGCCTATGTCTCGCGTTTCTTCCCGGCCGGAAAACAAGGCACTGCGCTCGGCATTTTCGGCGTCGGCAATGTCGGCGCCGCTGTCACCAAGTTCCTGGCGCCCTTCGTGCTGCTCGCCTGGGGCTGGCAGTCGGTGGCGTTGATCTGGGCCGCGGCGCTGGTCGTCATGGCCGCCATCTTCTGGTTCACCACCGGCGACGATCCGGTCATCCGCGAGCGCCGCGCCGGCAAGGCTGCGCCCGCAAGAAGCTTCTGGCAGGAATTCGCGCCGCTGAAGAACCTGCGGGTCTGGCGCTTCGCCTTCTACTATTTCTTCTCCTTCGGCGCGTTCGTGGCGCTGTCGCTCTGGCTGCCGCGCTACCTGATCGGCGTCTACGGTTTCGGCATCGCCACCGCCGGCATGATCGGCGCCGCCTATTCGATCCCCGCCAGCATCTTCCGCGCCTATGGCGGCGTGCTTTCCGACCGCATCGGCGCCCGCACCGTGCTCTACTGGACCTTCAGCGTCTGTGCCGTCGCGACCCTCGTTCTGTCTCTCCCCTCGGCAGACTATGTCGTGCGCGGCATCAGCGGGCCGATCCCCTTCCATTTCGAGATCGGCCCGCTCGCCTTCATCGCCGTCGCCTGCGTGCTCGGCTTCTTCATGAGCCTCGGCAAGGCGGCTGTCTACAAGCACATCCCCGCCTATTATCCGCAGAGCGTAGGCGCGGTCGGCGGCGTCGTCGGCATGATCGGCGGGCTCGGCGGCTTCATCCTGCCGATCGCCTTCGGCGCGCTGAACGATCTCACCGGGGTCTGGTCGAGCTGCTTCATGCTGCTCTTCCTCATCGTCGTCTCCTGCCTGGTCTGGATGCACGTCACCATCCGCCGGATGGAGCGCGCCGCCGCCGTCAACAACGCATCTCTTTCCTACGCCGCCGAATAGATCGGAGCAGAGCGACATGACCGAGAAACTCGTCATCATCGGCAACGGCATGGCGCCGGGCAGGATGCTCGAGCACCTGCTGGAGGCCGCGCCCGACCGCTACGCCGTCACCATCTTCAACGCCGAGCCGCGCGTGAACTACGACCGCATCATGCTGTCGCCGGTGCTTTCGGGTGAGAAGGCGTTCGAGGAGATCGTCATCCATGGCGATGGCTGGTACATCAAGCACGGCATCACCCTCTACAAGGGCCACCGGATCGTCGCCATCGACAGGGAGGCCAAGACCGTCACCTCGGACCACGGCGTCACCGAGAGCTACGACAGGCTGGTCATCGCCACCGGCTCGGTCCCCTTCATCATTCCGGTTCCGGGCAAGGACTTGCCCGGCGTGCTCAGCTATCGCGATCTCGACGACGTCAACGCCATGCTGCTTGCCGCGCAGTCGCGCGCCAAGGCGGTCGTCATCGGCGGCGGCCTGCTCGGCCTCGAAGCCGCGGCCGGCCTGAAAGAGCGCGGCATGGACGTCACCGTGCTGCACGTCATGCCCACGCTGATGGAGCGCCAGCTCGATCCCGCCGCCGGCTACCTTTTGCAGAAAGCCGTCGAGGCGCGCGGCATCAAGGTCGTGACCAAGGCCAACACCAAGGCCATTGTCGGCAACGGCAAGGTCGAGGGTGTCGAGCTTATGGACGGCACGATCATTCCGGCGACGCTGGTGGTGATGGCGGTCGGCATCCGGCCGAGCACCGCTTTAGCCAAGGAGGCTGGGCTCGAGGTCAATCGCGGCATCGTCGTCGACGACCGCATGCGGACTTCCGACCCCGCCATCATGGCGCTCGGCGAATGCGCCGAGGTCGGCGGCCATGTCTACGGGCTGGTCGCGCCTCTCTACGAGATGGCACGGGTGGCGGCAGCCAAACTGACGGACAGTGAGGACAGGCGCTTCGTCCACTCCGACACGCCGACCAAGCTCAAGGTCACCGGCATCGACCTTTATTCGCTGGGCGACTTCGCCGACGGCGACGACCGCGAGGAGATCATCCTGCGCGACGCCTCCGCCGGCATCTACAAGCGCGTCGTGCTGCAGGACAACCGCATCATCGGCACCGTCTTGTTCGGCGAGACGGCCGACGGCGCCTGGTTCAACGACCTCAAAAAGAAGGCGACCGACATATCGGAGATGCGCGACACGCTGATCTTCGGCCAGGCGTTCCAGGGAGGCGTTTCCTCGGACCCTTTGGCGGCCGTTGCGGCACTGGCGGATGATGCGGAAATCTGCGGCTGCAACGGCGTCTGCAAGGGCAAGATCACCGGCGCGATCACGGCCAAGGGGCTGACCGGCCTCGACGACGTGCGCGCCCACACCAAGGCCTCGGCCTCGTGCGGCTCGTGCACGGGTCTCGTCGAGCAGCTGCTGAAGCTCACGCTGGGCGAGGCCTACAATCCGGCAGCGGTGCAGCCCATGTGCGGCTGCACGAGCCTTGGCCATGACGACGTGCGGCGCCTGATCAAGGCAAAGGGCCTGAAGACGATCCCCGCCGTCATGCAGGAGCTGGAGTGGAAGACCTCCTGCGGCTGCGCAAAATGCCGGCCGGCGCTCAACTACTATCTCGTCTGCGATTGGCCGGACCAATATGCCGACGACTACCAGTCGCGCTTCATCAACGAGCGCGTGCACGCCAACATCCAGAAGGACGGCACCTATTCGGTCGTGCCGCGCATGTGGGGCGGGGTGACCAGCGCCGGCGAATTGCGCGCCATCGCCGACGTGGTCGACAAGTTCGATATCCCGATGGTCAAGGTGACGGGCGGCCAGCGCATCGACATGCTTGGCATCCGCAAGGAAGACCTGCCGGCGGTATGGGCCGATCTCGGCAAGGCGGGCTTCGTCTCCGGACATGCTTATGCCAAGGGCCTGCGCACGGTGAAGACCTGCGTCGGCTCGGACTGGTGCCGTTTCGGCACGCAGGATTCGACCGGGCTCGGCATCCGCATCGAGAAGTTCATGTGGGGTTCCTGGACGCCGGCCAAGGTGAAGATGGCGGTGTCGGGATGCCCGCGCAACTGCGCGGAAGCGACCTGCAAGGATGTCGGCGTGGTGTGCGTCGACTCTGGCTACGAGATCCACTTCGCGGGCGCTGCCGGCCTCGACATCAAGGGCACGGAAGTGCTGGGGCTGGTGAAGACCGAGGACGAGGCGCTGGAGGCGATCGTGGCGCTCGTCCAGATGTACCGCGAGCAGGCCCGCTATCTGGAGCGCATCTACAAATGGGCCAAGCGGATCGGCACCGCCGAGATCAAGAAGCAGATCCTGGACGATGCCGAGCGCCGCAGGACGCTCTTCGACCGCTTCGTCTTCAGCCAAAAATTCGCGCAGGTCGATCCGTGGTCGGAGCGCGTCTCCGGCAAGGACAAGCATGAGTTCAGGCCGATGGCGTCGGTCGGGTTCGCGGAGGCGGCGGAGTGACCAATATGAACTGGATCGCCATCGGCTCCATCACCGATATTCCGCCGCGCGGCGCGCGTTGCGTGGCGACACCGCAAGGCAAGGTCGCCGTCTTTCGCACGGCAGACGACAAGGTGTTTGCCATCGACGACCACTGCCCGCACAAGGGCGGGCCGCTCAGCCAGGGCATCGTCCATGGCGCTGCCGTGACTTGCCCGCTGCACAATTGGGTGATTTCGCTGGAGACAGGCAAGGCGCTTGGCGCCGACGAAGGTTCGGTCCGGACTATACCGGTCAAGGTCGAGGGCGAACGGTTGTTCATCGCGCTCGAAGCGCTGGCCTCGAAAGCGGCCTGAGGCATGCAAGAGGCACGCGAGGTGAGGACCACCTGCCCCTATTGCGGGGTGGGCTGCGGCGTGCTCGCCGAGGTCGCCGCGGACGGCACGACGACCGTCCGCGGCGACCCCGATCATCCGGCCAATTTCGGCAAGCTCTGCTCGAAGGGTTCGGCTCTCGGCGAGACGCTCGGCCTCGAAGGCCGCTTGCTGCAGCCGGAAATCGGCGGCAGGCCGGCGAGCTGGGACGAAGCGCTCGACCTTGTGGCCGCGAAATTCTCGCAGGCTGTAGCCGAGCACGGCCCGGACTCTGTCGCCTTCTATGTCTCCGGCCAGTTGCTCACCGAGGACTATTACGTCGCCAACAAGCTGATGAAGGGCTTCATCGGCTCGGCCAATATCGACACCAATTCACGGCTCTGCATGGCGTCGTCCGTCGCCGGTCATCGCCGCGCTTTCGGCGAGGACCTCGTTCCCGGTGTCTATGAGGATTTCGAGTGCGCCGACCTCATCGTGCTCACCGGCTCCAACACCGCATGGTGCCATCCGGTGCTCTATCAGCGCATGCTCGCGGCGCGAAAGGAACGCGGAACCAGGATCGTCGTCATCGACCCGCGCCGCACCGCAACCGCCGACGAATGCGACCTGCATCTGGCGCTCGATCCGGGCACGGATGTGCTGCTGTTCAACGGGCTGCTTGCGCATCTCATGCAGGCCGGAAAGATCGATGCCGATTTCATCCGCGAGAGTACCTCGGGCCTTGATGCCGCAGCTTCCTTGGCCGGTGCCGATGCGCCGTCGGTCGCGCGCGTGGCAAAGGGCTGCGGGCTGGCGGCAGCCGACGTCCAGGCCTTCTATGATCTCTTCGTCGAGACCGAGCGAGCGGTGACCGTCTACAGCCAAGGCGTCAACCAGTCGGCGCACGGGACCGACAAGGTCAACGCCATAATCAACTGCCATCTCGCCACCGGCCGCATCGGCAGGCCCGGCATGGGGCCGTTCTCGGTCACCGGGCAGCCGAACGCCATGGGTGGGCGCGAGGTCGGAGGGCTGGCCAACCAGCTCGCCGCGCACATGGATTTCGGGGACGAGGCCAATATCGACCGGGTTTCCCGCTTCTGGAATGCGCCAAACGCCGCGCGGCGCGGCGGCTTGAAAGCCGTGGACATGTTCCAGGCGGTCGCGGACGGCCGCGTCAAGGCCTTGTGGGTCATGGGCACCAATCCCGCAGTCTCGATGCCCGACGCTTCGCCTGTGCGCGCTGCGTTGTCCAAATGCGATTTCGTCGCCGTCTCGGATGTGACCCGCACCGACACCACGCGCTATGCCGACGTGCTGCTGCCGGCCGCCGCCTGGGGTGAGAAGGACGGTACGGTCACCAATTCGGAACGGCGCCTCTCGCGCCAGCGGCCGTTCCTGCCGCCGCCCGGCGAGGCGAAAGCCGACTGGCGTATCATCTGCGAGGTCGCCGCGCGCATGGGCTTTGGCGAGGCCTTCGCCTACCGGACGCCGGCCGCGATCTTCCGCGAGCATGCAGCGCTCTCCGCCTTCGAGAACGACGGCAAGCGTCTGTTCGACCTTGGCGGTGTGGCTGATCTCAGCGATGAAGATTATTCCGCCTTCGCGCCGCGCCATTGGCCCGCGTCGGAGCGATACGAGCAGCAGACGAGACTTTTCTCCGATGGCCGTTTCCCGACACAAGACGGCCGCGCGCGTTTCGTGCCGGTGCGGCAGGAGGCGACGGCCTTCACGGTCGACGCGGACTATCCGCTTGCCTTGAACACCGGCCGGCTGCGCGACCAGTGGCACACCATGACGCGCACCGGAAACGTGCCGCGTTTGATGGCGAACGCGCCGGAGCCCGCAGTCGACCTCCATCCGGCGGACGCGGCGGCGCATCAGCTCAAGGATGGCGACCTCGCTCATCTTTCAACCCGCTTCGGCTTCGTCCGCGCCAGGGTGCGCGTGGCCGACGCACAGCGGCGCGGCCAAGCCTTCATGCCCATGCATTGGAGCGGTCAGTTCGCGGCCAGGGCAGCAGCCGGCCTCTTGTCCTCGCCGGTCACCGATCCGCATTCCGGCCAGCCGGAGCTCAAGCATGTTCCAATGAGAATCGTGCGGGAAGACACTGGATGGGCGGGTGTGCTCATCACGCGGCGCGATCTCAGGCCGACCGGTTTCGTCCATTGGAGCCGGCATGCTGTCGAGGGCGGATGGGTTTACGAGCTCACCGGAACCGAGCCGCCGGACCAGGGCATTCTCCTGGCGCGCAAGCTGCTCGGCGCGCGGCGACGGGATCAGCTCCTGGAATACACCGACCGTCGCGGGCTCGCCTATCGCGCCGCCGCCATCGACGAAGGCGGCGCCATGGCCGAAGCCCTGCTGGTCGCCGCTCCGGACCAGTTGCCCATGCGCGACTGGCTGGTGTCGTTGCTCGCCACGCGCCAGCCGCTCTCGGCTACAGACAGGCACGCGCTTCTGTCCGGTCGCTCGCCGGTGCCCATGCCTGCGATCGGGCGCGTCGTGTGCGCCTGCTTCCATGTCGGCGCCAACCAGCTCGCTTCGGCGGTCGCCGCGGGATGCGACAGCCTCGAAGCGATCGGCTCGACGCTGCGCGCGGGCACCAATTGCGGCTCATGCCGCTCGGAGATCAGGGCGATCATCGACGCCCGCCGTGTGCAGGCTGCCGAGTAACCCATGCGTGTCGCCGTCGCCGGCATCGAAACGTTCTACTCCGGGTCTTTCTGCACTGGTCCCGCATAAGGCTACAGCGCGGTTTTGGCTCAGACGCCCGCGATCGCCAAGAGCCATGCCAGAATGTCGAGCAACAGAAAGAGCAGCGCGATCTGCAGAGCCACCCGCAGGCGCTGGATGATTCGCCAGTTGGCGGCCATGTCCGCCTTGATGCGAAGAGCAAGGGCGCGGTGCATCGCCGACATAGATGCCGGCCCGTCGCCATCGACATATTGATGCAGCAGTTCTTCCGGATCGAAGCGGAATGAGTATTGGTGGTAAGGCCAAAGCATGAAGACGATGAGCCCGCCGATGCTGAACAGCAGCGACACCGCAATCCATTCCCAAAGCCCGAGCCCGTCGGAAAGGGCCGCGCCGCCGAGCAGCGAATTCGCGAATGCTGTGGCGAAGATCAGGCTCCCGGCGCGGGTGCTCATGTTCTCCACCACGGTCTGCTGATGGGTGAGACCTCTCACCGCCTCCTGGTAGATGAACGCAAGACGAGGGTCATCGTCGGCGGGACTGTTTGCAGCAGCACGCGAACGCTCGGCCATAAGGGGTGCCTCTCCGATGCGACAGGGATGAGCCGCTTATTTTGTGCATGTCGTTGCCGCAAAACCGCTGCACACTTTTGCGCGACATGCCTTAGCTCAAATACTACCGATCCTCGATGATCCTCAAATACGCCGCCGTCACGAACAGCACGATGAAACCGAACAGGATGCGGCGGCCGCCTTCGGGCATCTGCAGGATGGTGAGCAGCGTCGTCAGCACCGTCAGGATCAGCGCGCCGACGATGGTGCCGGTGTAGCCGCCGCGGCCGCCGAAGATCGAGGTGCCGCCGATGACGGCCGCCGCCACCGAAGGCAGCACCAGCGGCTCGGCGAGCGACAGCGAGGGCGCCTTGATCAGGCCGATATAGAGCAGGCCGGTGATGCCGGCGAGCAGGCTGGAGAGGACATAGAGCGCGGTGATCACCTGCCAGTAGCGGACGCCTGACAGGCGCGCGGCGCGTTCGTTGTCGCCGACGGCATAGAGCAGGCGGCCGAATCCGGTGCGGTTCAGCATGAAGACGATCAGCACCGCCACCGGCACGAACAGGAAGAGCGCGTTGGGAAAGCCGTAGGTGAGGCCGGTGCCCAACCAGTTGAGGAAATCCGGGATTTTCGCGCCGGACGCGATGACGGTGCGCTGGTAGACCTGCAGGAAGCCGGTGCCGATCAGGCTGGTGCCGAGCGTCATGATCAGCGGATGCACCCGAAACACGCCGACGCCGATGCCGTTGACGAAGCCGATCAGCACGGCGGGCAGCATGGCCAGCAGGAAAGCCACCGCGGGATCCTGGTTGACGATTTGCGTCGCCATGATGAAGGCGCTCATCGTCGCCACGGTGCCGACCGAAAGGTCGATGCCGCCGGTCAGCATGGTCATGGTCTGGCAGCCGGCGAGGATCGCCAGCGGGATGGCGAATTTCGCCGTGTTGGCGATCCAGCGCTCGTTGACGATGCCCGGACGCAGGACCTGCAGGATCGCCACGAGGATGATCAAAAGGATGATCAGCGGGATGAGCGGCCGGTCCGCCATGAAGCGCTTCAAGCGGCGCCCGAACGAGACCGGCTGGGGCATGGTCGCGATGTCGGTCATGGCGTTGCTCCTACCGGACGGCCGCGGATGGTGATGAAGGCGCCGAACATCACGACCGCGACCATGATCGCGCCTTCGATGATGGCGGTCACGTTCGGATCGATGGCCAGAAGCGTCAGATCGGTGCGCACCAGCCGCAGCACGAAGACGGCGATGATCGGCCCGAGCAGGCCGCCCTTGCCGCCGCCGAGCGCGACGCCGCCCAGCACGACGGCGGCGACGCTGGCGAGCAGATAAGGCCCGGGAATGGGCGCGCCGATGCCGGTGCTGATGGTGAGAGACAATCCGCCCATCGCGGCGAACAGGCCGGAGAGCGCATAGGCGACGATCCTGGTGCGCGCCACCGGCACGCCGCTGCGAAAGGCGGCGAGCTCATCGCTGCCGATGGCATAGATGGAGAGGCCAAGCCGCGAGCGCCTGAGCGGAATCCACACGATGCAGAGGCAGACGACGAGCAGCACCAGGGCTTTCGGCACCCAGGCGTCGGCCCAGTCCGGCAGGCCGGGGATGGGCGCGGTGCCGATGACGCTGGCCTTCAGCCACTCGGCGGCGGCGCCGCCGGGAGCACCAAGCACCAGCAGCGCCGCGCCCTGCAGCACGAACAGCATGGCCAAGGTGACGACGATGTCGGGCACGCGCGTGACGACGATAAGCACGCCGTTCAGCGCGCCGAGCACCAGCCCCATGGCCAGCACGAAGGGCACGACGAACAATGCATATTCCTCGCTGGCGCCGTTCATCATCGAGGCGGCGGTCACGCTGGTCAGCGCCATCATGGCGGCGACCGACAGATCGATGCCGCCGGCGATGACGACGACGGTCTGGGCCGCGACGGCAAAGGCGTAAGGCAGAACCGCCCGCGCCAGCGAACCGAAGTCGCCGCTGCCATAGCCCGGCTGGATCAGCTTGGTGACGACGAAGACAAAGATCAGCAGAGCGAACAGGCCTGCCACCCAGCCTTGGTTTCGCAAGAAGCGGCTCATGACGCGGCCTCGGCGCTGGAACCGGGTTTGACCTCGGCAAGGATGCCGACATCCGCCCTGGCGCCGCGCGGCAGGCCGTAGGCGGCCCGCATCAATGCCGCTTCGTCGGCGTCTTCGACCGGGAAAGTGTCGACGACGCGGCCGCCGAAGATGACGATGACGCGGTCGCAGACACGCTGCACCTCTTCCATCTCGGACGTGTAGAACAGCACCGACTTACCCTGGCCGGCGAGCTCGCGCAGCAGCTTGTATATCTCCTGCTTGGTGCCGACATCGATGCCGCGCGTCGCGTCGAAGCAAAGGATAGTGCGGGCGTTGGCGGCGATCCAGCGAGCGATGGTCACCTTCTGCTGGTTGCCGCCGGACAGGCGCTGCACTTCGCCCTGGGCGCGGGTATCGATCTGCAACCTGCCGATGGCGCCGGAAACCACCACCTGCTCGCGGCGCATGCGGATCGGGCCCCATTTGCGCGGCGCCGCGCTGAAGGGCAGCGCGATGTTCTCGCGCACCGAACGCTGCATGGCCAAGGCCTCGGCGCGGTCGCCCGGCACATAGGCGATGCCGGCCTGGATGGCGTCGCTCGGATGCGAGAATTTGACCGGCGCGCCGTCGACGCCGATGCTGCCGCCGGTCGGACGGATCGAGCCGGCAAGCGCAGCGAAGAGCTCGTCCTGGCCCTGACCTTCGAGCGCAAAGACGCCGGCGACCTCGCCATTGGCGAGATCGAAGGAGACGTCGTTGAGCTTGGTGCCTAGCTGCAGGTTGCGGACCGACAATCGCGGACGCCCGTCGCCGGCAACCGCCCCTTCATTCGCCGCGCGCGCGGCGGCGCGCGTCTTCTCGATGCGGGTGCCGAGCATCATCTCGACTATTCTTTCCTCGATGCCCGGCTCGATGTCGACAACGCCGACGGTTGCGCCATCGCGCAGCACGGTGGCGCGGTCGCAGAGCGCGGAGATCTCGACGAAACGGTGCGAGATGAAGATGACGGAACGGCCGGCGTCGCCCTGGCGGCGCACGACTTCCAGCACTTTCTCAGCGAGGTTCGCCGGTAGCGCCGCGGTCATCTCGTCGAGAAGAAGCACGTCGGGTTCGACGGCGAGCGCGCGCGCCAAGTCGAGCACGCGCAGGATGGCCAAGGGGATATGACGCGCCGTCTCGCGGATATCGAGGTCGGGAATGCCGAGCTCGCGCACCCAGGCGCGGAACGGCTCGACCGGCGTGCCGGTGAGCCGCAGATTGGATAGGACATCGAGGTCGGGGATCAGCGAAGGTTCCTGGTAGACCGGCAGCAGGCCGGCGCGGCGGGCGGCGGCGGGCGAGCGGACATCGAGCTGCTGGCCGCGGATCAGGATGCGCCCGGCGTCTGCCTTGATCGCCCCCGTCAGGATCTTCACCAGCGTAGACTTGCCGGCGCCGTTGGCGCCCATCAGCGCGTGCACCTCGCCCGGCAACACGGACAACGAGGCGTTGCGCAGCGCGGCAACCGCACCATAGTTCTTCGCTACGCCGGAGGCGTCGAGGAGAGGGCTTTGCGGCAACGGGTTTGTTGTCAAATGGTGTGGTTCTCGTTCCAGAAATTAATGCAGGCGGTGGCTGAAGCAACCGACTCCCCTTTTCCCTTGTGGGAGAAGGTGTGGTCGAAGGTGCGGGGTGCTCCAGCGGAGTGAGACGTTGGCGTTCCCTGGAATACCCCTCATCCGTCTCGGCGCTACGCGCCGATCCACCTTCTCCCACAAGGGGGAGAAGGCAGAAAGGCGTCTCGTCGCTTATTCGCCTGGGCCCTTGCAGGCGATGATCTGATCCTTGGTGTAGGTCGTCCAATCCGGGATCGAGATCGAGACAGGCCATTCGGGGCTGAGCGAGGGATCGACGACGCTCTTCAGCTTGGCCTTGCCTTCGTCGGTGGCGTTTTCCCAAAGCTGCGGCTCGACCAGGACGGTCTGCTGCGCCGGCTTCTTGCCGTCGAGGATCTGGAGCGCCAGCGTCACGCCGGCGCCGCCGATCGAGCCGGGATTGGTGACGGCCGCACCCACCAGGCCCTTGACCGAGCTCAACTGACCGACGAAGCCGGCATTGTCGGCTCCGACCACAGGCACCATCGGCGCCTGCTGCTCGACCAGCGCGTCGACGATGACGTTGTCGATGCCCGAGGTCCAGATACCGTTGATCGGGGTGCCGGTGGCGAGGAAGGACAGGATCTGCTGCTTGGCCTGATCCTGCTGCCAGCCGGTGAAGACTTCCTGCGCGACCTTCACGTCGGGGAATTCGGCGAGCGCCTTCTTGAAGCCTTTGTCGCGATCCGAGTCGGCCGAAGCACCGGCGGCGCCGCGCATGTAGAGCACCTCGCCCTTGCCGCCCATCTGCTGGAACAGCCACTTGGCGCCGAGATAGGCATATTGTTCCTGGTTGTTGGAGATGATGTAGGCGGACGGCTCGGTCACCGCCTGGTCGACGGCGACGACGACGATGCCTGCCTTGGTGGCTTCCTCGAGGCCGGCCTTGATGCCGGCCGGATCGGCCGGGTTGACGACGATAGCGTCGACCTTGGCGCTGATCAGGTTGCGGATGTCTTCCAACTGACCGGCAGCGTCGGTGTTGCGGTGGGCGATGTTGAGCTTCGCCACTTCGCCGGACGCGAGCGCCTGCGCCTTCATCGCGCAGATCATTTCCTCGCGCCAGCCATTGCCCTGCACGGTGTTGGAAATGCCGATCGTGTACTTGCCGGCGGCGGCCGAGGCGCCCGCCGAGGCAAGCAGCGCGGCGCCGGCAAGGAGCGAGGCCACGGTCAGATGTCTTTTCATTTCAGTACTCCTCCACATTGATCTTTTCAGTTCGGTTCCAGGGCTCTGATTCAGTCGGAGCCAAGCTTTTCGTCATTTGATGAAGGGGCGCAGCACGTCGCGGGCCAGCAGGAAGCCGCGCTTGACCTTTTCATCCGTCCCCTCGAAGCGCCGGTCCTCATGCTCGATGACGACCGGTCCGTCATAGCCGGCCCGGTAGAGGCCCGAAAAAATCCTGCTCCAGTCGATGTCCCCAAGCCCCGGCATGCGCGGCACCTGCCAACCTATGCCAGCCGAAAGGATTCCGCGCTCGTACAAACCATCATGATCAATCATCAGGTCCTTGGCATGCACATGCAGCATGTTTGCGCCGAACTCGCGGATGAAGCGCTCCTTGTCGATCATCTGCCAGACGAGATGCGAGGGATCGAAGTTCATGCCGACATCGCCGCCCCAGGCTTCCAGGATGCGGCGCCAGACATAGGGCGAGTAGGCGATATTGTGCCCGCCCGGCCATTCGTCATAGCTGAAGATCATCGGGCAGTTCTCGAAGGCGAGTTTTACACCGTGCTCCCGGGCATGGGCGACGATCGCCGGCCAGACTTTCTGCGCATCCTCCCAGTTGGCATCGATGGTCTTCGAAGCATCGCCGCCGCAGAAGGTGTTGACGAGCGGCACGCCCATCCGGCTGGCAAGCACGATCACCTTCTTCAGATGGTCGATCACCGCTTCGCGATGCGCTTGGTCGGGATGGAGCGGATTGGGATAGAAACCGAGACCTGAGATGGCCAGGCCCTTGCCGGCAAGCTCGGCCGCGATGTCCTTGGCCTCAGCGGCCGGGACGTCCACGTCGATATGGCTGGTGCCGGCGTAGCGGCGGCTGGCGCCGGAAGTCTTCGGCCAGCAGGCGATTTCCAGCGCCTCGAAGCCGGCAGAGCACGCCCAGTCGGCGACTTCGCCGAGCGGCGTGTCGGGAAACGGTGCTGTCAGCAGTCCAAGCTTCATGATCCCTCCCGGTTGCTAACTATGCAGATCGCGCCGGCTGCTTCAACCGCGCATCGGTTGGCCCAGCGCAGACCTGTCCGACAAAGCCCATCGGATCGCCTGAAAGCAAACCATCAAGCGCGGCGATGATATGCGCCCGGAATGTCGCGTTGGCGGCCAGCGCCGGGTTGAAGATAGCGTCGATGGCGAGGATCGAATCGACGAGCCCTTTGCTGTCCGCACCGATGCGGTCGGCGATGGCGGCGATCTTGTCGGCAAAAGGATCGGACACCTGCCAGGCGCGGCCGAAGCGGGAAGAAGCCTTGATCAGATAAGCCATCCAGCCGGCGACCGGCACCGAGAGGAGCGCAATGCCCTCGCCCTTCGCCAGCCGGTCGCGGATCGGGTTGAGCAGGCGCTGCACGATCTTCTGCGAGCCGTCGGTGGCGATCTGGTGGTTGCGATGTCGGATCGCCGTGTTGGCGAGGCGCGACAGGCTCTGCTCGACATAGGCCGCCGGCTGAATGCCGAGCACGGGCGTCAGCGTCGGCAGTGTTTCCTCGGTCAGCATGCGCCGGACGAAACTGGCCAGAAGCGGGTCGGCGATGGTCTCGAACGTGTGCTCGAAGCCGCCCAAAACTCCGAGATAGCTGAGCGTCGTCTGGGCACCGTTCAGCACACGCATCTTGAGGTGCTCGAATGGCGTAACGTCGTCGACGAAGGTCGCGCCGACAAGGTCCCAGCGCGGCACGCGACCGGCGAAGCGGTTCTCGATCATCCATTGGCGGAAACGCTCGCCGACGACGACGGCGCTGTCGCGGTAGCCGAAGCGCTGCTCGATGGTGTCGATATCGGCCTCGGTCGTCGCCGGCGCGATGCGGTCGACCATGGCCGCGGGGAAGGCGACATTGGCTTCGATCCAGTCCGCCAGTTCTCTGCCGCGTCGTTCGGCGAATGTGCGTACGACGTTGCCAAGGATGATGCCGTTGGTCGGGATGTTGTCGCAGGAGAGCAGCGTCACCGGCCTGCCATGCGTGGCCATGCGCAGTTCCAGCGCCCTTGCCAGAATGCCGGGAACGCTGCGCGGCGTCTCGGGGCTGGTGAGATCGTGCGCGATATCAGGATGGTCGAGGTCGAGCGCGCCGCTCGAGGGGATGTGGCAATAGCCTTTCTCGGTCACCGTCATGGTGACCGTCTCGATCTCGGGCGAGGCGAGCACATCCAGCGCCGGCGCCGCGCTGTCCTGGCTGTCGACGACGCGAACGATGCTGCCGATGACGCGCGCCTCGACCTCGTCGTTCTGGCGGATGAGCCGCGTGTAGAGACCGTCCTGGCGCCCCAGCGTGCCGGCCAGCAGGGGAGGGCGGATGTTGATGCCGACCAGTCCCCAGCGGTCGAAATCCTTCGCCAGAAGATCGTCGGTGTATTCGGCCTGATGGCAACGGTGGAAGGCGCCGACGCCGATATGGGCGATGCCTGGCTTCAGCGCAGCGCGGTCGTAAGCCGGCTTGCGGACCTCGGCCGGCAATCGACCGAGCAGGGCAGGGCCGAGGTTCTCGGCGCTCACCGATTGGCTCCGATCACCCATTGCTCCTGGTCGATCAGCGCGCCGGTCATCGGGCCGGCCGCGTCGGAAAGCAGGAAGACGGCAAGATTGGCGATGTCGGTTACGTACAACAGCCGGCCGAAGGGTTGCGTCGCATTGGCCGCGTCGAGCCAGCCCGGACCGTGACCGAGCGTCTCGGCCTGCATGACGCGCTCGGCCGGGGTGTCGGTCCAGCCGACATTGATGCCGTTGACGCGGATGCGGTCGAAGCGGTGGGCGTTGGCGGCGTTCTTGGTCAGCGTCGCCAGCGCGCCCTTGGTGGCGGAATAGACGGCAAGCTCCGGCGAGCCGCAATGCGCGTTGATCGACAGGATGTTGACGATCGAGCCGCCCTGTCCGCGTTTCTTCATATCGGAGATTGCCGCCTGCATCAGGAAGAAAGGCGCACGGGCGTTGACGGCAAACAGCGATGCCCAATCGTCGAGGCTGGCGTCGATAAAGGAGGCGCGATCGGTCAGGCCGGCGGCGTTGACCAGGCCGTCGATACGACCGAAGTGGTCGGTGCAGGCTTGCGCCAGCCGCGCCGGGGCCTCGGGGTCGCCGAGATCGGCAGCAGCGAAGGCGACGGGAGTGCCCATGGCCGAGAGTTCGGCGGTGACAGCATTGCCACGCTTCTGGTCCCGCCCGGTGATCAGCAATCCGGCGGCGCCGGAGCGCGCAAGTGTCTCAGCGATCGCCCGGCCGATGCCTTGCGTCGCGCCGGTGACCAGCACCACTTTGCCGTCGAGACGAACCTCCATTCCTCCTCCCGGAACAAAGTTTCCATTTTTTCAAATATGGAACGACGGTTCTCTTTAGTCAATCGTGCTAGAGCGGTTCACCGTTCTCATGGAGCCGGTGAACCGCTCTATCTCCTTGTCTTTCGCAATTCCGGACGAAGGTTACGGCGAAGACGCCGAACTTAACCGCTCACACTTTTCCTGGAATTGCTCTTGTCAGCCTGTCCGCTGCGCGACGACGCCGTGGACCAACGCCATGCCGACCGCGAGCGAGGCGGCAAGCGAGCGGAAACCGCCAAAGTCCTGCTCGACCACTTCAAGCCAGGTGTCGGAGAGTTTTGCCAGCGGCGAAAAGGTGCTGTCGGTGATGGTGAGAATGCGCGCCTTGCGCTCATGCGCGACGGCGACGAGATCGGGCGTGATCGAGTTGTAGGGGCTAAAGGAGACGGCCAGCACCGCGTCGCACGGCGTGATGCAGCCGACCTGGTCGAGCGCGGTCGAGCCGACATTGTCGACCAGCACGTTGCGCACGCCCTGCTGCGAGAGCGTCAGCGACAGATAGGTGGTGACGGGGAAGGCGCGCTTGCTGCCGATGACATAGATCAGTTCGGCGGCCGCCAGATGATCGACCATCGTCTCGAAGGCAGCGATATCGAAATCATTGCCGATGCGGCCGAGCGAGGCTTGGCAGGCACCGACCATGCCGTTGAGGAAATGCAGGTTGGCGTTCGGCTCCTCGGCCTTGTCCGGGCTGCCTTGCGTATCCGGCCAGGAGCCCTTCATGCGGTCCTTGAACAGGAGCTGGAAATCGGAAAAGCCGGAATAGCCGAAGATCTGCGCGAAGCGCACCAGGGTCGAAGGCTGCACGCCGGCCTGGTCCGCCACCTGCGCGATCGTGCCAAGCGCCACCTCGCTCGGATGCTGCCAGAGAAAGATCGCCACCTGGCGAAGACGTTTCGGGAAATGCACGGTCCCCGACGCAAGCACCGCCCGCAATTCCTCGTAGGTTTGCGGCTTGGTGTAGCCAAGTGCTGCCAGTGATCGGCCTTGTTTGCGGGGAGCGCTGTCGCCGGCCTGGCCGGGTGAGGTTCGCACGCCGCTCATGGCATGGGCCGGGTTTGAAGTACCGCGCAGGAAGGTGAAGACCGCCAATTTTCTAAGTTGGCGCCGCCCCTCATCCGCCTATCGGCACCTTCTCCCCGTATAGTGACGGGGAGAAGGGGAGCGGCCGCAGCCTTGGCGCCCTTTCCGCAACGCTGGCGATTGGCGAAACCGGTGATGAGAGCGCCCCTCTCCCCGTCACTATACGGGGAGAGGATGCCGGCAGGCAGGTGAGGGGCGGCTCCAGCGCCCGGAAAAAGGGCAGCCATCCGACGCTTCATCACCCAGACCCTCCGTCTTTCCTACAAGCCTAGTGCGGCACGATCGTTTTACAAAACAAAATCTGGAAAAACTGTTCGAAACTGGTGGGAAGCCCCGTATAGTCGCGCGCTGCCAACGACAGTTATCCGCGAGGAATCGAAACATGGTCTATGCAACTGCCGACGGAACCTCGCGTCAACGCCTGCGGGTCGGCATGGTCGGAGGCGGCCGCAACGCCTTCATCGGCGCCGTGCACCGGCTGGCGATGCGGCTCGACGACCAGATCGCGCTGGTTGCCGGTGCGCTGTCCTCGGATCCGGAAAATGCCGCAGCCTCCGCCGCGGAAATCGGCATTTCGCCTGAGCGCAGCTATGCCGACTACCACGCCATGGCGAAGGCCGAAGCGGCGCGAGCCGACGGCATCGAGGCGGTCGTCATCGTCACGCCCAACCATCTGCACGCGCCGATCGCGACCGCGTTCCTCAAGGCCGGCATAGACATCATTTGCGACAAGCCGCTGTCGACGACGCTTGCCGAGGCCGAGGCGCTGGTTGCGCTGACAAAAGCGAAGCAGCGCCGCTTCGTCGTCACGCTCAACAATACCGGCTACGCCATGGTCCGCCAGGCGCGCGAGATGGTGGCGGCGGGCGAGCTCGGCCGGATCGTTTCGGTGCATGGCGCCTACATCCAGGACTGGCTAACCAGGCCGATCGACGCCGAGGGCCAGAAGCAGGCGGAATGGCGCACCGATCCGGCGCGCGCCGGACAGTCGGCGGTGCTCGCCGATATCGGCGTGCATGCCTTCAACCTGGCAAGCTTCGTCTCCGGCTTCGAGGCCGAGGCGGTTTCGGCTGACCTCTTCACCGCCGTGCCGGGACGGCGGCTCGACGACAACGCGCATGTGCTGCTGCGCTGGGCGGGCGGGGCGCACGGCACGATCCTCGCCAGCCAGACCTCGCCCGGCCACTACAACGACCTTTCGGTGCGCATCTATGGCGAGAAGGCCGGGCTCGAATGGTTTGGATCGCGGCCGGAGGAACTGCGCTTCTCGCCCTATGGCGAGGAAACCCGCACCCTGGTGCGCGGCGGCCATGGCTCGACGGCGGAAGCCCGGCGCGTCTCGCGCATGCCGGCGGCGCATCCCGAGGGCTATATCGAGGCCTTCGCCAATTTCTACCGCGACGCAGCGGACATCATCCGCGCGCATCGCGCGGGTGGTGCGGTCGATGTCGCGCGGGCAGCACAAGTGCCCGACGTTGTCGACGGCGCGCGCGGCGTGAAGTTCGTCGCCGCGGCGGTGGAGTCGAACGCGGCTGGTGGGGCTTGGACGCCGGCGCGGTTTGGGTGAGGACAGTCGCACTCTTGACGGCTTTGCCGAACTCAGTCTCCGATGGCCGCAAACGCAGTTGGATGAAGCTGCCTCGGTTAACCATGAAGCGCGCGCAGATCGAAGAGCAGAACCGTTACCTCCTGCGGCGCCAGCGCGAATTCCGCCAAGCGGCCAATGTCGTCACGCAGTCCTGGATGGCGTTCCCCGAGATCGAGGCGATCGCTGTCATAGGATCAGTGGCAAAACCACTCTGGAAGGAGATTCCGAGGTTCAGCGACTTCCGCCGCGCGCGTATCGAAGTTTGGCATGAATGCAGCGACCTCGACCTCGCTGTCTGGGTCGACTCGCAACACCGGCTTGGCGAGTTGCGCCGTAAGGGCGCCGCGGCGCTGCGGCAGGCGTTCGAGGCCGGGCTTGGCATCAGTGTCGCTGACCATCAGCTCGACGTCTTCCTGTTCGAGCCCGGCACTGACCGTTACCTTGGCCGGCTTTGCTCCTTCAACCGCTGTCCGAAGGGAAATCGGGATTGTCTGGTTCCAGGCTGCGGGACCATACCCTTCAACAAGCGCATCGCGGATTTCCGGCCTCACGCCGATTTGTTGGAGCCGATCACATATTCTACTCTCTACCGCCGGGATCGCGGCTTACTGCGTTCCGCGCTTGAATTGCCGAATGTCGATGAGGCTGGCTGAGCGACTCTCGCAAGCTACCCCTTGATTGCAGAGCCGACGATCGAATCGACGAAGAAGCGCTGCAGGAAGACGAAGAGGATGAGCGGCGGCAGCACGGCGAGCGTTGCGCCGGCCATCACCAGGCCGGTGTTGACGGCGCCGCGGTTGTAGCTGAGCAGCCGGCTCAGGCTGATGACGATCGGATAGGCGTCGGCATTGCCCTGCAGCACGGTCAGCGGCCACAGATAGCTGTTCCAGTGGTAGACGAAGGCGAACAGAGCCAGCGCCGCGATGGCCGGCGCCACGCTCGGCGCCACGATCTTGAACAGGATGAGCAGCTCGGAAGCGCCGTCCATGCGGGCGGCGTCGATCAACTCGTCCGGCACGCCGGCGATGAACTGGCGCATCAGGAAGATGCCGAAGGCGTTGGCGAGGTTGGGCACGATGATGCCGGCGAGGCTGGCGTTCAGCCCGATCGAGCCGACCATGCGGTAGAGCGGGATCAGCGTCACGATCGGCGGCAGGAACATGGTGGCGATCAGCAGCGAGAAGAGCAGCGAGCGGCCGGGGAAGGAATATTTGGCGAAAGCGTAACCGGCCATCATGCTGGTGACCAGGATGCCGGCGGTGGTGATCGTGGCGATGACCAAGGAATTCCACATCGAGCGTCCGACATTGATCACGCCGGCGACCTTGCCATAGGCCTCCAGGGTCGGCGTATGCGGGATCCAGACCGGCGGCACCTGCATGGTCTCGGCCGGCGTCTTCAGGCTGGAGAGAACCATCCAGGCCAGCGGGAAGGCGGAGGCGACGGCGACTAGCAGCATTGCGGTCGCGAGCAGCGCCTTGCGGCCCCACGGGCGCTTGCGGGTGAGCGATTGGGTTGGAGCGCTCATTCGCTGTCCTTGCGATTGACAAAGGCAAACAGCGCGGAGACGCAGACGATCAGCGACAGCATCAGCATCACCGCCATGGCCGAGCCCAGCCCGCCCTGCGCGCGTTCGATGCCGACGCGGCGGATGTGGTAGGTGAGCACGTTGGTCGAGCCGACCGGTCCGCCTTGCGTGATCAGCGCCACCGGCTCGAATACCTGCACCGCATTGATGATGGCAATGACCGCGCTGAACAGAAGCGTGCGGCGAAGCAAAGGCAGGGTTATGAATCGAAACTGCTCGCGTCCGTTGGCGCCGTCGAGCGTCGCCGCCTCATAGAGGCTGCCGGGGATCTGCGTCAGTCCGGCGATGGCGAGCACCGTGAAATAGCCGACCTGCTGCCAGACATTGAGGAAGACGATGGAGACCAGCGCCGAGCGCGGCGAGGAGAGCCAGGGCTGCGGACCGATGCCGGCCAGGCCGAGCAGCTGGTTGAGCGGTCCCTCGCTTGGCGAATAAAGCTTCGACCAGACCAGCGCGACCGCGATCATCGGCACCATGTAGGTCGAAAACAGCACCGTGCGCAGCGCCGTGCCGCCGGCGACCTCGCGCTGGTAGACCAGCAGTCCGAAGACGACCGACAGCGGCAGGATGAGAACGACGGACAGCGCGGTGTAGATCGTAGTGTTGAGCAGCGCCGTCTTGAAATCACGGCCGACCGAGGTCGGGCCGAAGATTTCCTGGAAATTGCCGAGGCCGGTGAAGCTCGCCTCGGAAAAGGGCGTCTGCGTCGACCAGTCCTGGCAGGACAGCCAGACGGTCAGCAGCATCGGCAGCAGCACGAACACGCCGATCAATGTCACGGCGGGCGCAAGCATGATGCCCGCCGAGGCACGAAAAGCTTTGGCCATTCACCTGCTTCCGATGGCTCCGGGTCAAAGACCCGAGCTTATTTCGCCGCGCGCTCCAGGATCGACGTGGCGTCGGCCTGCGCATTCGCCTGCGCATCCTTGGCCGAGACCTGGCCATACTGCAACGCCTCGAGCGTCTGCTGCAGGGATTCTGAGAATTCCTGGCCGCCGAGCACCACAGGGAAGGGGCGCGCATCGGCAAGCACCGAGACGTAGCCGGACAGGAATTCGGAACCGAGCTTGTCCTTATGCGCTTCGATGTCGGAGGTGCGTGACGGCAGGATGCCCATCGACATCAATATGTCGGACAGGGCCGAGGCGCCGTTCTTGCCCGACTTCGGGCTGTTCAGCCAGGCGAGGAATTCCCAGGCCGCCTTCTGCTCGGCCTCGCCGGCCTTGGCGTTGACAACGGTCATCCAGGAATAGGAGATCGAATGCGGCTTGTCGCCGCTTGGGCCGACAGGGATGGGAGCGGTGGCGATGTTTGCAAACTTGTCGCCCATGCCGGTCTTGAGCGCGCTTTCCCACCAGTTGGCCATGATGATCATGCCGGTCTTGCCGGAGACGAAATTGTCGAGGAACGGGCCCGTGGTGTTGGCGTCCGCCGTTGCCATCGCCGGATTGCTCGCGCCGGACTTTATCAAGTCTTCATAGAGCGCGAAGGTTTCGCCGGCCTGGGGACCGTCCAGCGCCGGCTTGCCGTCCTTGACCAGGTTGCCACCATTGGAGACGAGCAGCGAGGCGAAAGGATGGACCACGCCCGCCGCCCATGAGTTGATCATGCCGAAGCCCTGCTGGCCCTTGGCCTTGTCGGTCAGCTTCGCGGCGGTGTCCTTGAGTTCGGCCCAGGTCTTGGGCGGAGCGGCGATGCCCGCTTCCTTGAACAGTTCCTTGTTGTAGTTCAGCGCGTAGACGTCGATCTCGTTCGGAATGCCGTAGAGCGTCCCGCCGACCGAGGCGGCGCTGACGACGCCCGCCGGCCAGGCGCTCTTCACCTCGGCAGCCACCTCGTCGGGAGCGGGGGCGACGAGCTTGTCCTTTGCCAGTTCCGGCAGCCACAGATCGTAGATACCGCCGATCGTCGGACCGTCGGAGGACCCGCCCTGCGAGCGCAGAGTGGTCAACAGGTCGCCGAAGGGAACCGCGCGCACGGTGATGGCGACATCCGGGTGCTCCTTGGAAAAATCCTTGGCCGCCGCTTCGAGCAGCGCCACCGTCTCCGGCGACCAATGCGTCAGGTAGGAGATGTTGACCGATTGCGCCCAGCCGGTCGCGGGCAGCGCAATAAGCCCCGCGGCGAATCCAACCTTCGAGATCCAGGCAAGCGACATCGGCGTCCTCCACATAAGCCATGACCAGAGTAGATGACGTTATGACAACTTTGAGCAAAGGCGCAAGCCCTCTCGCACACGAACGTGCGGATCACGTTTGCAGATGAAAAACTAGATGATGTCGATCCATTCAGATTACGTAAATAGATCAGCAGGATAAGACGCGGTTTCCTGGCCGATCGCCGATCAATAGGGTAGCCGTCGACGTCTTTGCGGCTCTTGCGAGCGGCATCATGTCGTTATAATAACATCTGAAGAATGCTGACCGGAGCCGCCATACATGACACGGGTTCTCGCCATCGATCTCGGCGGCACCAATCTGCGCGCCGCGGTCCATACGGGCGATATCGGCGAACTTGTGCCCCAGGTCCGTGAGTCGGCGCCGGCGAGCCTCGACGCGTTCGTGACGCGCGCCCGCACGCTTGCGGCCGCAGGCGAGGCCGAAGCGCTCGGGCTGGCCGTGCCGGGACTTGTCGAGGGCTCCGCATGCCGTTGGATACCGAATCTGCCCTGGCTCGACGGCGTCGACGTCGCGGCGCTGTTTCCCGACCTTCGCGTGGCGGTCGGCAATGACGCGCAGATCGCGCTGCTCGCGGAAGCGGCGCACGGCGCGGCCAAGAATGTTTCCGATGCGATCCTGCTGGCCATCGGCACCGGCATCGGCTCGGCGGTGCTGGCCAATGGCGGCATCGTCGCCGGCGCGCATGGCGGCGCCTGCTCCTTCGGCTGGGCCAGCGCCGACGTCAGGGACCACGGCGAGGATCGCAGCGGCTGGCTGGAACGTGTCGCCTCCGGCCGTGCGCTGGACGCCCTTGCCGCACAGATCGGACTGGCCGACGGCCGCCAGCTGATCGCCGCCGCCAAGGCAGGCCAGCTTGCCGCACAGACCCTGCTCGAGGTGCCGGCGCGCCAACTCGGCACGGCGCTGGCCGGCGCGGTCGGGTTGCTCGATCCAGGCGTCATCCTGGTCTCGGGCGGCCTGGCCGATGCGCTAGATGTGATTGCGCCGCCATTGCTTGCGGCGCTACGGCGTCAATTGCCGCCGCATCTGCGCGGCATCGAACTTAAGCCTGGAAAATTCGGCTCCCGCGCCGGCCTGGTTGGTGCTGCGCTTGCCGGACAGGCGGGAAGCGGGTGGAGACAGATCCGATGAGCGAAGCGAGCTTTCAGCAGCCGGACCGCAGGCGACCGGAGCCGCTCTGGTATCAGGTCGAGGAGGCGATCCGCGCCATCGTCAAGAGCGGCGAGTGGGCGACCGGCGACCAGATCCCGGCCGAGGACCGGCTCTGCGCGCTATTCGGCGTCAGCCGCATCACGCTTCGCCACGCGCTGCGCAATCTTGAGGAAAGCGGACTGCTCAGGCGCGAGCATGGGAGGGGCACCTTCGTGCGCTCGGCGACGCTGGTCGCCGGCACGCGCGAGCTCACCTCCTTCACCCAGGAGATGGGCAATATCGGCGTGGTCGCCGGCTCGCGCCTGCTCGACTGCAGCCTGACGACGGCGAGTGCGGCGGCGGCCGGCGCGCTGGAGATCGAGGAGGGCGACCCTGTCGTGCGGATCCGGCGATTGAGGCTCGGCAATAACGAGCCGATCGGCATCCAGACGGCGCAACTGGCGGCCGCGCGCGTGCCGGGCTTTCTCGATGCCGGCCTGCTCAAGGGCTCGCTCTACGAGGCGCTGGAGCGTCAGTACGGCATCGTGCCGGCCGAGGCGCGCGAGAACTACCGCGTCGGCGCGGTCAGCGCCGCCGACGCCGAGCTGCTCGACCTGCCCGCGGGCAGTCCCGCCTTCGTCGTCGAGCGCATCACCATCGACGAGCGCGGCCCGTTCGAATTCACCGTCTCGATCATGCGCGGCGACCGCTACGAGATACGCTCGACGCTGCGCGCCGGCCGTCTCCCAAACACCAGAAGCTGACACGATCAACAGGAGTACCGAAGTGTCCGATCTCTACATTCCCCGTCTCGCCGCCCTCCTCGAACAGGCATCGAAGGCCAATGAAGAAGCGTTCGGCCAGGCGGCGAGCCGCTTCGCCGACACGCTGCAAAATGGCGGGCTGGTCCATCTCTACGGCTCGGGCCATTCGGTGCTGCCGGCGCAGGAGATGTTTCCGCGCTATGGCAGCTTCGTCGGCTTCAATCCGCTGACCGACCCGCGTGTGATGTGGCACAACGTGCTCGGCGCCGGCGGCGTGCGCGAGCTTTTGTGGCTGGAGCGGACCGAGAAATATGCCGAGAAGTTCCTCGACCATCAGCCGCTGAACACGGGCGATTCCATCATCATCTTCGGCCATAGCGGCCGCAATTCCTCGGGTATCGACACCGCGCTCTACGCCAAGAAGCGCGGCATCTTCGTCGTAGCGGTCACCAGCAAGAACAATCTCGACAAGCCAGCCACGCATTCCTCCGGCAAGCGGCTGGCGGACGCCGCCGACCTCGTCATCGACACCTGCTCGCCGATCGAGGACGCGGTGGTGCCGATCGAAGGCTGGAGCCGCCCGGTGTCGGGCTCGTCGACGGTGCTGGCGATGATCATGGCGCATGAGTTGCTCGCCCGCACGGCCGAGCAATTGTCGAAGCGCGGCATCGAGCTGCCGGTCTTCGCCTCGCCGACCATTGCGGGCGTGACGCTGCACGACACCGACGTCATCTACGGCGTCTACCGCGAACGCATGATCGAGGCGCAGAAGAAGCACCTGCCGACCTTCCAGGCGACGATGCGCGGGGAATGATCAGGCTGCGGGAGGCGCATCAGGCGCCTCTCGCGAGCCGCTCAGATCCGGCGCCGCCTGGTTGCGGAATGCCTGGGCGGCGCGTCATTCTCATCGGGATTGGGGATCGGCTCCTCGTCGGGCAGCCGGTCCGGCTCCGGCTCGCGCACCGGTTTCGGTTCCGGGATGGGCGGCGGCGTGGGCACGGGCGTGGGAGATGGGTCCGGATTGGGGAGAATGGCCATCGCGTTTTCCTTCCGTTCGATGCCTTGGCAAGGCCTGCTGCGAATCCCAAAAACCGGGATGTCCTGCCCGACCTGAACTGATGGAGGTGACCGCTGCATTCGGACGCTTCGTCTGGAGCGATCGGCGGCGCAAGCTGGCAGAACGGCCACGCCCGCGGATGGTTCCAACACGATCGCGGCGCGCGACGGCGGCAGACAATGATCAAATGATTCCACCTGCCTATTTCGGCTCTTGCCGGCGTCGGTCGGCGCCTTAAATCCCGTTGTGGACGGGGGCCATCTGCCGACACAGGAGACGGCCGTGAAGCACCAAACCCTTGATCAGATCAACGCCGTTGCCGACGTTCATACCGAAGCACCGGCTCTCATCGCCAATCGCGGTCAGCGCCTTGAGCGCTGGGCGCAGCTTCTTGAACAAAATCCCGGCCGCCGCCTCACGGCGCTGGCGGGCACCGAATACGCCTCAGCCGATGTGCGCCAAAGAATGCGTATCGACGGCTCGGCGATCACCATCGCTTTCGAGGATCCGATCTTCCGCGCGCAAGGCCTGCGGGACGACACTTACGGCGAAGCCAAGCGCTTCTTCGAAATGAGCGACTGGCAGCTGCATGAAGTCGTCTGCCATTGCCATGTCGGCGCCAACATGCCGGCCCGCTGGGCGGCCTCGCGCGTGCGGGCGGCGATCTCCCCGGGCGCCGGCATTCTTGCGTGGCTGAGAGCGGTGTTCATGCGCTAGAGCGGGTCCGTCGGCGGGATCGCGTCGGGCTCGCTGATTGACGCAGACGAAGGAGAGGCGCCGGGCTCTCCTCCGCGTCAGCGATCGATCTCGCCGAACACGATGTCGAGCGAGCCGATGATCGCCGCGACATCGGCCACCATGTGCCCGCGCGACAGGAAATCCATCGCCTGGAGATGGGCGAAGGATGGCGCGCGTATCTTGCAGCGATAGGGAATGTTGCTGCCGTCCGAGACCAGATAGACGCCGAACTCGCCTTTCGGCGCCTCGACCGCGGCATAGACCTCTCCGGGCGGCACGCGGTGGCCTTCGGTATAAAGCTTGAAATGATGGATGGTCGCTTCCATCGAGCGCTTCATGGTGGCGCGCGGCGGCGGCGTGATCTTCTGGTTGGGCACCGCGACCGGGCCCCGGCCATCGGATGAGCGCAGCTTTTCCAGGCACTGCCGCATGATCCGCACCGACTGGCGCATCTCTTCCATGCGCACCAGATAGCGATCGTAACAGTCGCCGTGCTTGCCGATGGGGATGTCGAAATCCATTTCGGGATAGCATTCATAGGGCTGCGCCTTGCGCAAATCCCAGGCGGCGCCCGAGCCGCGCACCATGGGGCCGGAGAAGCCCATGCCCCAGGCGTCGTCGAGCGAGATCACGCCGACATCGACATTGCGCTGCTTGAAGATGCGGTTGTCGGTGAGCAGGCCCTCGAGATTGTCGCAGACCTTCAGGAACGGATCGCAGAAATCCCAGATGTCGTCGAGCAGCTTTTCCGGCAGGTCCTGGTGGACGCCGCCGACGCGGAAATAGTTCGCGTGCATACGCGCGCCTGAGGCGCGTTCATAAAACACCATCAGCTTCTCGCGTTCGGCGAAACCCCATAGCGGCGGCGTCAGGGCGCCGATATCCATGGCCTGCGTGGTGACGTTGAGAAGATGCGACAAGAGCCGCCCGATCTCGCAAAACAGCACGCGGATGAGTTGGCCGCGCCGGGGAACGGACAGCTCGAGCAGCTTTTCGGCGGCAAGGCAGAAGGCATGCTCCTGGTTCATCGGCGCGACGTAGTCGAGCCGATCGAAATAAGGCAGGGCCTGCAGATAGTTCTTGTATTCGATCAGCTTCTCGGTGCCGCGATGGAGCAGGCCGATATGCGGATCGGCGCGGTCGACGATCTCGCCGTCCAGTTCCAGCACCAGCCTGAGCACGCCATGCGCCGACGGGTGCTGCGGCCCGAAGTTGAGCATGAAGTTGCGGACCGCGGCTTCGGTCATGACGGCCTCCGCAAGAGTGAGGATCGAAGGCGAACCGCAGCCCGTCGGCCGCCGTTCGGCTGGGTCATGCCCCCAAAGGTCAAGCCGTCGTCTGGATGATCAGCGTCAGCGTGCCGTCACCGTCGATGTTGGCGGCAACGACCTGCGAGGAATTCAGTCCGTTCGCATGCAGAACCGACGTCGCCTCGGGCGAGGCGTCGACCGAGTTCTGCAGCTTGGCCAGTTCCTTGGCGGTCGTCCTGGTGACTATGGCTTCGGCCTGCGCCTTCACTTCCGAGGGCAGGTCCTCCATCGCCACCACGACGATGTTGGTGACGTTCTGGGCGGCATCGTCCTGGCCGGGCTGCGGCTGGCCGGGGATGGGTTCCTGGGCAGGGGGCGTCGCTTGCGGCGGCTGCGGATCGGCGCGTTGAGCGGAAGCGGGTTGCGCCAATGCCATTGCCGACAGCGTCAGGACCATCGTCAACATGCGCATCGTCTTTCCTTTCCATCTGGAAAACCTGACGACACAACCCAGGCGCCCGGCGATGGTTCCCGGATAATCGCCGGCGCGGCTGCTTAAAGAGCCCGCATTGTCCGCAACGTCACCGAATAGCGATGGCGTTCGACTGGCGGAATGCTGTGCTCCCACTCGTGCCTGGCCGGCCCTGCCATGAGGTAGAGCGATCTGGGCTCGACCTCGATCGTTTCACGGTCCCACGCCGCGCCGTTCTTGCGGCGCAGCCGGAAGCTGCAGGACGCCAGCAGGGAAACGCCGGCGACCAGCTCGAAATGCGGCTTGTCCCGATGCCAGCCTATCCCCGCGCCCGGGCGATATTCGTTGATCAGCACTTGCGCGAACTCTGTTGCGGGGATGCACGCAAAAGCGGCGACCTTGGCGCGAAGCGGCAGCAGGAAGTCCGGTATGGGCGGCGCTTCGACGACCTGGCGGCGTTCGTAATCGTAGCGCAAGCCGAAGCCGATGACCTGCCTGTTGGCAAGATGGCCGTGGAAATCGAACGGCTTGAAGGGCAGGCCCCGGATATGACGGACCAGCTCGTGTTCTTCGTCGCGGGCAATCAGATCCGGCTGGTAGGAGAAGCCTGCGGGCATGGGTGGCTGGCTTGCAGGCCCACCGAACAGATCGCCCTGGAAAGCGTCGCCGGCAGCCCGGTTTTTCAATGATGTCATGCGGCTCAGATAGGCAATCGGGCCCCTTGTGCAAGCCGGCATCGCGGAACCTCGTGGCGCACGAAGGATTAAGCGTTAGAAGTAGGAGACGGCACATGCCTTCCACCGCGATCCGGACTATCCATTACGATCCGTCGAGGCGGGTACTCTCGGTATGGTTCGTCCCGACCGGCAAACGCTATGACTATGAGGACGTAGGACCCGAGGTCTACACGGCTTTCAAGGCGGCCTTCTCAAAAGGGCAGTTCTTCAACGAATTCGTTCGCGACCGTTTCAGATATCACCTGGTCGAGCATGA
This sequence comes from Mesorhizobium sp. B2-8-9, assembly GCF_006439475.1. Lineage (NCBI taxonomy): Bacteria > Pseudomonadati > Pseudomonadota > Alphaproteobacteria > Hyphomicrobiales > Phyllobacteriaceae > Mesorhizobium > Mesorhizobium sp. B2-8-9. Next base: position 54,778 of record NZ_VFTQ01000035.1, read on the forward strand.
AAACTCGGCCTGCTCCGAAAAAATATAGAAATCAATGAAGTTAAATGGCGGAGAGAGCGGGATTCGAACCCGCGTTACGGTTTCCCGTAAACACACTTTCCAGGCGTGCGCCTTCAACCACTCGGCCACCTCTCCGTCTTGGCATCTCGCGTCGGCCGGTTTTGCCGCGCGGGTTGGGGAGATGCTCCCATGGGAAGTCCTCAACGGATATCTGGTGTGCCCTCAACCGGCAGGCAACCCTTCCCGGCACCGCTAGCCGTCTAGGCAAACAGGCGCGGGGCTCATCTAGTCGATCCTAAAGCGAAAGCCAAGCCATATTGGCATTGCCGCGGCTTTTGCCGTGTATGGGCGCAAAGGCGGGTCCGGGGGGCGATGCGTTCGAATGATGTGCACAGGCCGATGGCGGCGCGCCGGCGACGCTTGACTTCGCCTCCGCCCGGCTGTCGACTGCGCCAAATCTTTGTTTCGTGCAGTCCCGGTGGACGGTTGCGAGCTTTCCCTGGAACTGCAGGTTCGGTTTTGCAGTTCCCGCCGGAAAGCCGCGAGGCGGCTTTCCCGGAATTGCCTGGGCGAGGGGCATCGTCCCGACATGGCATCGATCGACCAGCAACCCGCGGGGCGGCCGGACGGCGGGCTTTCCCTCATCCCGGTGGCGTGGCTCGTCATCGTTATGGGGCTGTCGGCCTACGGGCTGATCTCCTCCTGGCGGCTGATCGGCGACTTCAGCCTGCCCGACAGCGTGTTCTTCCTGGTCTATGGCGGCCTTACGGGCGGCGTCATCACCATCCTGTGGGGGCTGTACCTGCTTGGCCTTGCCTTCAACCGGTCGGCCCGCTTTCCTCGCCATTACACGATCTGGCAGATCGCCATCATCATCTGGCTCCTGGTGCGCCAGGCCTATGTGTTGCTCGTGTCCGACTTCGTCTTCTCGGCCGAGGCGCTGGGCTTCACCGTCGCCGAGATCGCCATCGGCCTACTTTGCATTTACCTGCTGCGCAACGGGGCCGGCGCCGAGACGATCTACGCCAATCCGGAGACCGAGCGGCCGCCGGTCTTCGTCTCGATCCTTGCCGCGCTGCTCGGCATCATCCTTGGCGGCGCGATCGGCGCCTGCGCCGGTTTCTTCGCCGGTTCGCTGATAGCGGACCTAACGCATATGAGCTGTTTCGAGGGCGCCTGCGGATTTTTCGCGGCTTTTGTCGGCCTGGGCGGCCTGATCGTCGGCGCGGTCGCCGGCGGCATTTTCGCCATCTGGCGGGTGAACCGGCGCAAGCCTGCGCGGGCTCGCTAATTTCACGGGCCGCGATTGCGCGGAAACCACGCACGCTCTATGTCGATTGCGGGGCAGGCGGGAGCGTTCCCGGGGAGAGCGTCGATGTTGCGTTTCATCTTTCGGCTGGCAGCCATGGTTGCGCTGTCGATCTCGGTGATCATGGCGGTGATCGATACGACACGCTCGGTCGCAGCCTCCTCGCTGGTGCTGACGCCGCTCAATGCAAGCTGGCTCGCGGTCTCGCCCGATACCCGTGCGGCCTTCGAGACTTTCGTGCGCGCCAAGGCAAGCCCGCTGGTCTGGGACGGCGCCGTCGCATGGGTGCTCGCACAACCAGGTTTTGCTGTTTTCGCGGTGCTGGCCTTCCTGCTCTACGCCATCGGCTACCGGCGCAAGCGCCGCGGCGCGGAATTCGCCCCAAGTCCCTGAAGGCTCTTGTTTTGACGCTGTTGCGGACGGACGGCCACGGCGAAATCGCCGGTAACCGCTTTTTCCAACAGGTCAAAATTCCACGTGAATTTTATTTCGCGCCGTGCCAGATTGACCGCGAGCGGGAGGGGCAAAACACTTCCTGCCTGGCACCGCAAGCCTGCCGGAGAACCGGGCGGGCAGGCGGCGCATAACGGAAAAATAACCGACAGGGTGTGGATCACATGAAACGTATCGTTCTCGGCCTTCTGGCCGCAACCGCAATGGTTCTTCCGGCTTTCGCCGCGGATGTCCAGCCGGCCATCCTCTATGATCTGGGCGGCAAGTTCGACAAATCCTTCAACGAGGCCGCCTATCATGGCGCGGAGAAGTTCAAGGCCGAGACCGGCATCGCCTATGTCGAATTCGAGGTCTCCAACGCCTCGCAGCGCGAGCAGGCGCTGCGCCGCTTCGCCGAGGACGGCCGCAACCCGATCGTCATGGCCGGCTTTGCCTGGGAGGACGCGCTGAAGAAGGTCGCGGCCGAATATACCGATCTCAACTTCGCCATCATCGACGATGCCGTCGACCTGCCCAATGTCCGCTCGCTGGTGTTCAAGGAGAATGAAGGCTCCTACCTCGTCGGCATCCTGGCGGCGATGGCGTCGAAGTCGAAGAAGGTCGGCTTCGTCGGCGGCATGGACATCCCGCTGATCCGCAAGTTCGAATGCGGCTATGTCGGCGGCGCCAAGTCGGCCGGCGCGACGGACGTCATCCAGAATATGACCGGCGACACGCCGGCCGCATGGAACGACCCGGCCAAGGGCGGCGAGATCGCAAAGACGCAGATCGACCAGGGCGCCGACGTGGTTTACGCGGCTGCCGGCGGCACCGGCGTCGGCGTGCTCCAGGCGGCGGCGGATGCGGGCAAGCTCGGCATCGGCGTCGATTCCAACCAGAACGGCCTGCAGCCCGGCAAGGTGCTGACCTCGATGCTGAAGCGCGTCGACGTCGCCGTCTACAATGCCTTCATGGACGGCAAGAACGGCACCTTCAAAGGCGGCGTCGAAAATCTCGGCCTCAAGGAAGGCGGCGTCGACTACGCCATGGACGACAACAACAAGGCGCTGGTGACCGATGAGATGAAGGCGGCCGTCGAAAAGGCCAAGGCCGACATCATCTCGGGCAAGGTCCAGGTGCACGACTACACCACCGACAACGCCTGCCCGTATTGATCTGCGGCTGAAGCAAGGTTTGAACCGCCGGGCCAACGCCCGGCGGTTTCGCTTTGGAGAGGGAACGATGCGGCCGACGATCGAGGCCATGGCTGAAGGCGACGTCGAAGCAATCGCGGGGCTTCGCCTCGCGGCTTTCTTCGAAGGCACGGACCGGACACTCGACGAGGACATGGCCGGGTTGCGCGGGTTGATTGCCGGCGACGGCTCCGAGGCAGCCTTCGTTGCGCGCGACCGTGGCCGGCCGATCGGGAGCTGCCTGCTCGTCCGCAGCGAAATCAGTTCGCCGCACGACTTCTCGCCATGGCTGGCCGGGCTGATCGTCGAGGATGGATATCGCGGCAGCGGCGTTGGCACGGCGCTGGTCAGAACCGTTGAGGCTCATGCTGTCTCGGCCGGTATCGGCAAGCTCTATCTCTACACCTGGCAGGCGCGCGGCTTCTACGAGGCGCTTGGATGGACGGCGGTCGAGACCTTCGAGCAGGACGGCGCGCCGATGCTTCTCATGTCGCATGAGCTATAGCGTGCCGGCGAGATAGCCGAGCGCAAAGGCGGCCAGCAGGGCAAGCACAATAACAAAGCCAAGCCTGCCGCGCGGATGGAGGCCGACGCGATAGGGCTTGCGCTCGAGCCGGTGGATCATCGGCGGCGGCGGTTCGGCCTCGGCGGCAATGCCGGCGAGCCGTGCCTGCATCTGCGGCAATTCGGCAAGGCGCTGCGTGACCAGCTCCCAGCGATTGTCGCGCCCTTCAGGTGCCGCGGGATCGAAGGCGCGCAAGCGCTCGGCCAGCCGCAGCACCGTGTCGCGAAAGGCGGGATCAATCTCGAGGTCGCGCTCGGCGCGGGCGCGTTCCCTGTCGTTCATCAGGCCAAAGACATAATCGCCGGCCCTGGCGACATTGTCGCTTTCACTGGACATGGCCGTCTTTCCCCATGGCTTCTCACCAATGCGGCGGCTTGGTCACCGGCACGTCGGAGGCGGTCTGCTCCTCCAATTCCAGGAAACGGTCGGCGAGGGCTGCGAGCTTGCGCTCCATGCGCTCGATCACCTTCCACTGTTCGGCGATCTGGCCGGACAGTTCCTCGATGGTCTTTTCCTGCTCGGCGGCGCGGATTTCCAGCGCCGTCAACCGATCGTCAGGCATGGCCATGCAAAACCGACCCTTCGAATGTGAAGCCTCCACCCAAGCAGATATTCGTGGGATGCCCGAATATCTGCTTAGGCCCTGTTGGTTCTCGCAGGTTCTGATCGCAAAACCGTGGACAGTTTTGCGGAACTTGCTCAGCTTCGAAATTGACAAGGGCGCGGCGATTTGTCGAGAGTGAACGGCCGATTGGCATAAGCGGGGCATCATGCTAGGCCTTTTGACCAAGCGATAAAAAATAACAGTGGGAACAGGCTGCATGGCGCAAGCCGCAATCGAGCTCATAGGCATCAACAAGAGCTTTGGCGCAGTGCGCGCCAACCGCGATATCAACCTGGAAGTGGCGCGCGGCACCATCCACGGCATCGTCGGCGAAAACGGCGCCGGCAAATCGACGCTGATGTCGATCCTCTACGGCTTCTACCAGGCCGACAGCGGCGAGATCCACGTCGGCGGCAAGCCGGTGTCGATCAACACCTCCAACGACGCCATCGCACTCGGCATCGGCATGGTGCATCAGCATTTCATGCTGGTCGACAATTTCACGGTGCTGGAGAACGTTATCCTCGGCGCCGAAAACGATGTGCTGCTGAAGAGCAGCATCGCCAAAGCGCGCTCGGAACTCGACCGGCTGGAGCGCGAATACGGGCTCGAGGTCGATCCCGACGCCGTCATCGAAGAGCTGCCGGTCGGCCTGCAGCAGCGTGTCGAAATCCTCAAGGCGCTCTACCGCGGCGCCGAGATCCTGATCCTCGACGAGCCGACGGGAGTGTTGACGCCGGCCGAGGCCGACCACCTCTTCCGCATCCTCAAGCAATTGAAGGATCAAGGAAAAACCATCGTGCTCATCACGCACAAGCTGCGCGAGATCATGGCGATCACCGACACGGTTTCGGTGATGCGCCAGGGCACGATGGTGGCGACCCGGGTGACGAAGGAGACCACGGTCGGCGAACTGGCCGAGCTGATGGTCGGCCGGCGCGTGCTTCTGCGGGTCGAGAAGGGCCAGTCGGACGCTGGCGCCGTAAAACTCTCGGTCAAGAACCTGACGGTGAAGGATTCGCGCGGCGTCACCATGGTCGACAACGTCTCCTTCGACGTGCGCGGCGGCGAGATCGTCGGCATCGCCGGCGTGGCCGGCAACGGCCAGTCCGAACTGCTGGAGGCAATCTCCGGCATAAGGCATGCGGTTTCCGGCGAGGTGATGCTGGAAGGCAAGCCGATCGATCTCACCGGCAAGGCCGATCCCGGCGAATTGCGCGACCGTGGGCTTGCCCACGTGCCGGAGGACCGCCACCATGTCGGGCTGGTGCTCGCCTTCGAGGAGAACGAGAATTCGATCCTCGGCTACCACGACGACGAGCGCTATCTGAAGGGGCCGTTCCTCGACGTCGATGCCATCATGGCCGACGCGAAGGACAAGATCGAGAAATACGACATCCGCCCGGGCAATCCGCGGCTGAAAACAGCCAATTTCTCCGGCGGCAATCAGCAGAAGATCGTGCTGGCCAGGGAGATGGAGCAGGATCCGGGCGTGCTGATCGTCGGCCAGCCGACGCGCGGCGTCGATGTCGGCGCCATCGAATTCATCCACAAGCGGCTGATCGCCATGCGCGACCAGGGCAAGGCGGTGCTGGTGGTCTCGGTCGAGCTCGACGAGATCCGCTCGCTGTCCGACCGCATCCTGGTGATGTTCGCCGGCCGTGTCGTCGGCGAGCGCGGCCCTGACGCGACCGAAGGCGAGCTCGGCCTGCTGATGGCCGGCGTCGAGCACCAGGAGGCCGCCGAATGAGCACGCCTTACGCCAAGCTGCCTGCCTGGGCCGATTATGGGTTGATTCCGCTGATCAACCTGGCGGTTGCCTTCATCGTTGCCGGCTTCGTCGTCATGCTGGTCGGCGAAAATCCGTTCCGTGCCGCCGTCATCCTGGTCGAAGGCGCCTTCGGCAAGGGCACGGGCATCGCCTTCACGCTCTTCTACGCCACGACCTTCATCTTCACCGGGCTGTCGGTGGCGGTGGCGGCGCATTGCAGCCTGTTCAACATCGGCACCGAGGGCCAGGCCTATATAGGCGGCCTCGGCATCGCGCTCGTTTGCCTGAGTCTCGACAGCGTACTGCCCTGGTGGGCGATCTTTCCGATCGCGATCGTAGCCGCGGCGGCGTTCGGTGCGCTGTGGGGGCTGATCCCCGCCTATCTGCAGGCCAAGCGCGGCTCGCACATCGTCATCACCACCATCATGTTCAACTTCATCGCCGCCTCGGTGATGGTCTATCTCTTGGTCGGTGCGCTGAAGCCGGCCGGCTCGCAGGCGCCGCAGACGCGCAATTTCCTCGCCGGCGCCGAGCTGCCGAAGCTCAACTGGATCATCGAATTGTTCGGCGCCAAGATCCGTTCCGCACCCCTCAACATCTGCTTCCTGCTGGCGCTGGTCATGGCCTTCCTGGTCTGGCTTTTGATCTGGCGCACCAGGCTCGGCTATGAGATGCGCACCTATGGCCACAGCCCGAAGGCGGCGCGCTACGCCGGCATATCGGAAACCCGCATCATCATCACCGCGATGATGATCTCGGGCGCGCTGGCCGGTATGATGGCGCTCAACCCGGTGATGGGCGACCAGCATAATGTCGCGATCGATTTCGTGTCCGGTGCCGGTTATGTCGGCATCGCGGTTGCGTTGATGGGCAGGCTGCATCCGGTCGGCATCGTCCTGGCGGCGATCCTTTTTGGCATGCTCTACCAGGGCGGCGCAGAGCTTGCCTTCGAGATGCCGGCGATCAGCCGCGACATGATCGTCATCATCCAGGGGCTGGTCATCCTGTTCGCCGGCGCGCTCGAACACATGTTCAGGCCTTACATCCAGGCGCTGTTCGCCTCGGTCAGCCCGAAATCGGTCGGCATGCAGGCAGTGAACCGTAAGGGGGCCTGAGATGGACATGTTCAACGCCATCATCCAGGTGCTGGATTCGACCATCCGCCTTTCGGTGCCGCTGCTGCTCGCCTGCCTGGCCGGTCTTTATTCGGAACGGGCCGGCATCTTCGACATCGGGCTGGAAGGCAAGATGCTGGTCGGCGCCTTTGCCGGCGCATCGGCCGCCGCCGTCTTCCATTCGGCGCTGATCGGCCTCGGCACGGCGGTCCTGATCTCGGTCGCTTTCGCCCTGGTGCACGGCTTCGCCTCGATCACGCATCGCGGCAACCAGATCGTCTCCGGCGTGGCGATCAATTTCATCGCTGCCGGATCGACCATCATCCTTGGCCAGGCCTGGTTCCAGCAGGGCGGGCGCACGCCGGCGCTGCAGCCGGCCGAACGCTTCGAGGCGATCGTCTGGCCCGGCGCCGAGGCGATCAAGGACGTGCCGATCATCGGCCCGATCTATGCCGAGCTGATCTCCGGCCATTCGATCCTGGTCTATTTCGCCTTCGCCATGGTGCCGTTCACCTGGTGGGTGCTGTTTCGCACCCGCTTCGGTCTCAGGATGCGCGCGGTCGGCGAAAACCCGGCCGCGGTCGACACGGCCGGCATCTCGGTCGCCTGGCTGCGCTACCGCGCGCTGATCTGCACCGGCATCCTCACCGGCGTCGCCGGCGCGTATCTTTCCATGGTGCAGAATGGCGGCTTCGTGAAGGACATGACTGCGGGCAAGGGCTATATTGCGCTGGCCGCGCTCATCTTCGCCAAATGGAAGCCGGTCAACGCTATGTTCGCCTGCCTGTTGTTCGGCTTCCTCGATGCTGCGGCCATTCGCCTGCAGGGCTCACCGCTGCCGATCATCGGCAAGGTGCCGGTGCAGTTCATGCAGGCGCTGCCCTATGTGCTGACCGTCATCCTGCTCGCCGGCTTCATCGGCAAAGCCATCCCGCCGCGCGCCGGCGGCGTGCCCTATGTGAAGGAACGCTGAGCTCGGAGAATGCTGGGGCGGGATTTTCGTGCGGCGGCGACCGGTATTTGAACAAGATCGTGGGAGAGAAGAACCGGATGTCGCATGATCTTTTCGAGGCGGCGAAGACGGCGATGGCAAAGGCCTATGCGCCCTATTCGAAGTTCCCTGTGGGGGCAGCGCTGCGTACCGAGGACGGGCGCGTCTTCACCGGCGCCAATATCGAGGTGGCATCCTATCCGGAAGGCTGGTGCGCCGAGACGACGGCGCTCGGCCATTACATCATGGGCGGC
>NZ_VFTQ01000036.1:0-60876 GCF_006439475.1 Mesorhizobium sp. B2-8-9
GTCCTCTACGGCCCCCCCCTCTGCCCTGCCGGGCATCTCCCCCTCAAGGGGGGAGATCAGCAGCTCAGGCGCCCCATTTGCCTTGCTACGCTGGAGATTGGCGAAAGCCGAGGCGACATCCAATCTCCCCCCTTGAGGGGGAGATGGCCGGCAGGCCAGAGAGGGGGGCCTGGGCGCGGGCATCTCAAATCATGCTAGGCCTCTTCCTCCGCGACATGCGCCTTTCCATCCGTGCCGGCGGCGGGGCACTGATCGGCGTGATTTTTTTCCTCGCCGTGATCGTCACCATCCCGTTCGGCGTCGGTCCCGATCTCAACCTCCTGTCGCGCATCGGCCCGGCCATCCTGTGGATCGCTGCGCTGCTTGCCTGCCTGCTCGGGCTGGACCGGCTGTTCCAGGCCGACCGCGAGGACGGCTCGCTGGATCTCCTGGTGCTGAACGGCGACCGCCACATGCTGGCGCTGACGGTGCTGACGAAATGCCTGGCGCACTGGACGGGCAGCGTGCTGCCGCTGGTGGTCGCGGCACCTCTGCTCGGCCTGTTCATGAATATGGCGCCGCTGGGCATCGGCGCCACGGCGCTCACGCTTCTCGTCGGTACGCCGGCCATCACCTTCATCGGCGCGGCGGGCGCCGCGGTGGCGGTGGCGCTGCCGCGCGGTGGATTGCTGATCTCGGTGCTGGTGCTGCCGCTCACCATTCCGGTGCTGATCTTCGGCGTTTCGGCAAGCTATGGCGCCGTTGCCGATCCGGCGCCGTTCCTGCAGCCTTTCCTCATTCTTGCCGCGCTGACGCTGTTTCTTGCGGTGCTCGGTCCATTGGCGGCAGCGCTGGCGTTGCGGCACGGGACGGATTGAGGCGACCAGGACGTTCCTTCACTGCGGCACCGCGGCAAATTGCGGACCGGCTGGTGCGGGGTTATGGAAAGACATGATCGGAACAGTTGACATGGCCAAGAGCGGGGAGCGGTCGTTATGAGCGCGCACGCCCTGTTCGTCACTGCCGCCTACGCCATCACGGCCGTCGTGCTCGCCGGGCTGATCGGCTGGATCCTGCTCGACCAACGGGCGCGCAAGCGCGAGCTTGCCGCGCTGGAAGCGGCCGGGGTGCGGCGGCGTTCCGACAAGGCCGTCAAGTCATGAGCCTGGAAACCGAAGCTTCGGCGCCGCGCCGCCGCCTGTTCGTGCTTGTGCCGCTGCTGGTGTTCCTGGGGTTGGCGGGGCTGTTCCTGTCGCAGCTGCTCTCCGGCCGCGACGCCTCGGAAATCCCCTCGGCGCTGATCGGCCTGCCGGCGCCGCAGACGGACCTGCCGCCGCTCGAAGGGACGAGCCTGCCGGGGCTCGAGTCGAAAGACTTTGCCGGCAAGGTGACGCTGGTCAACGTGTTCGCGTCCTGGTGCGCGCCATGCCGGGAAGAGCATCCAGTGCTTCTCGGCCTGTCGCAGGACAAGCGCTTCACGCTCGCCGCGCTGAACTACAAGGACCAACCGGAAAACGCCCGCCGCTTTCTTGGCGATCTCGGCAATCCGTATCGGGCGATCGGCGTCGATCCAGCCGGACGCGCGGCGATCGACTGGGGCGTCTACGGCGTGCCGGAGACCTTTGTCATCGGCAAGGACGGCAGGATCGCCTACAAGCATGTTGGGCCGCTGACGCCGGAGTCGGCGCGGGACCTGCTGTTGCCGCAGATCGAGAAAGCGCTGGCGACGCCGGGTTAGCGCGGCGGCGCCAGGTCAAGACGGATACCTGCGTCGTCATTCTAGGGCGAAGCAACGAGCGAAGCGACGCGGCGCAGACCCTAGAATCCATTCCGTGACGTTGATCGAGGAATGCGGCGGCCTAGATTTCGGCGCTTGCGCAGCGCGCGTTCTGCATCGCTGCGACGCTTGGAAATCGCGGAATGGATTCTCGGTCAAGCCGAGAATGACGAAGTGGCCGGACGATCGGCCTGCCGCTCAGCCGTAGATCTGCTTGTGGATCTGGTAGAGCATCTCGGAACGGTCGGCGCGCAGATCGGCGAGATCGCGGCTGGACAGGTTCTCGATTTCGGCGACAAGGCGGTTGTAGTGGCGGCGCTTGGCCATGGTGGCGCGGGCGCGGGAGACAAGATTGTCGAACATGACAGGGTTCCTTCTTCGTTATTCCTCCCTGACGATTGCCAGCATGACATAGGAATGATGCGTTGCAAAAGAAAGATGTTGCAATGCACCATTGCAACCAGCGCATAGCCGGTTAACCGCAAGCTAACGGGCCATGCGTCCAGCGTGGCATACAAGACCGGTCCGCTTCACGCAGTTCTCATCCGTTTTTGTCATACAAATTGCTGGCGTGCCGTCTTGCCAGAACGGCTGCGGGCTGGCTTGATCCGCGCGTCACGTGATGCCGGGAGGAAATTGATGGCGGCCGCAGACTATTATGAAATTCTCGATCCGCGCTTCGCGCGCCTGTTCAACGGCAGCGCGCAGGTGGAGAAGCTGTTCACCGGATGCCGCTGGGCAGAAGGACCGGCCTGGTTCGCCGCCGGCCGCTATGTCGTCTGGTCGGATATTCCAAACAACCGCATGCTGCGCTATGACGAAACCGACGGCAGCGTCAGCGTGTTCCGCCAGCCGTCCGGCAATTCCAACGGCAACACGGTCGACCGGCAGGGCCGGCTGGTGACCTGCGAGCATTCCGGCCGCCGCGTCAGCCGGACGGAGTTCGACGGCTCGGTCACTACCATCGCCGACAAATGGAAAGGCAAGCGGCTGAACTCGCCCAACGACGTGGTGGTGCGCTCCGACGGCTCGATCTGGTTCACCGATCCGAGCTACGGCATTGACACCGACTATGAGGGCGACAAGGCCGAAAGCGAGATCGGCGCCTGCAATGTCTATCGCGTCGATCCCGAGACCGGCGATGTCGAGGCGGTCATCACCGACATGGTGCGGCCGAACGGGCTCGCCTTCTCGCTCGACGAAAGCCTGCTCTATGTCGTCGACACCGGCCGCACGCATGGCGAGAGGAATCCGGCGCATATGCGCGTCTTCAATGTCGGCAAGCACGGCAAGAAGGTTTCCGGCGGCAAGGTGTTCGCCGACTGCACCGCCGGCCTGTTCGACGGCTTCCGGCTCGATGCGGACGGACGCATCTGGACAAGTGCCGCCGACGGTATCCATTGCTACGACCCGGACGGCACGCTGATCGGCAAGGTGAAGGTGCCGGAAGTGACCGCCAACTGCGTGTTCGGCGGCAACAAACTCAACTGCCTCTACATCGCCGGCACCACCTCGCTCTACATGGTGCGGCTCATGGTGAACGGGGCTAAGACGTACTGACAGCGAGGCATATCAGCGGGAGAGAAAAATGCCGTTCGTCAACATCCGCATCGTCAAGGAAGTGATCGCCGCCGATCCGGCCGGCAAGAAGGCTGGCATCGCCAAGAAGGTGACTGCGGCCATCATGGACGCCACCGGGCTCGGCAACGACGACGTCTGGGTGGTGTTCGAGGAGGTCAATGCCCGCGACTGGTATGTCGGCAAGACCGATGTCGAGACGCGGCGGAAGGGGTAGGGCTCTTCCTTCTCCCCTTGTGGGAGAAGGTGGCCTCGCGAAGCGAGGTCGGATGAGGGGTGTTCCAGCCTGGCGACGCCGTTCGTCCAGCGACGAGGTCGCCGTCGTCTCACTCCGCTGGAACACCCCTCATCCGTCTCGGCGCTGCGCGCCGATCCACCTTCTCCCACAAGGGGAGAAGGGAAAGCGGCGCCACTCACCGCCCGCGTATAAATTCCACAAAATCCCGCACCGCACCGCGCATCGCCTCCCGGTTCGCATCCTCGCTGAGGATCGCCTCCACCTCGGCCGGCTTCTTGCCCAGCAGCGCGATCTCCAGCGCCGTCTCCTCATACATCGCGAAGGACATCGTCCGCATGACCTCGGCAAGCGCTGCCCGCGCATAGAGCGAGCGGGGCGAGGCGTGGACCAGTATTGCCGGCTTGCCCACCGCCGCGTCGCGCGAGACCAGCCAGTCGAGCGCGTTCTTCATGCCGCCCGGCACGCCATGCGCATATTCCGGGCAGGAGACGATAACGCCGTCGGCGCGGGTGATCATCTCGATCAACTGAGCCGCTTCGGGCGGCGTGCGCTCGCCCTCGTCGTCGGGGTTGAAGATCGGCAAGCGGCCGAGGCCATCATAGACCTGGACACGGCAGGCCGCGGGGGCATTGGTGGCCAATGCGGCAACCAGGGCCGAGTTGGTCGAGGCGGCGCGCAGGCTGCCCGATATGGCGATGATCTCGATCAAGGGAGAGCCGGACGAAGGGTTGAGTCGTCCAGCAAGCCTACCACATGGTCTGGCGGTAATCGTGGTCCAGCTCGCGGTCGATCTCGCCGGCGCTTTCGCTGAGCGCCAACTGATCGCGGATGATCTGGCCGAGGGTCGGCAGGGTCGCGCGGTCGTACCAGGTCTCCGGCTTCCACAAATCGGAGCGCATGAAGGCCTTGGCGCAATGCATATAGGCGGCCTTGACCGTCACCACGATCACGCTCTGCGGCTCCTTGCCGTCGACGGCCAGCCGTTCGCGCAAGGTCGGGTCGACAGTGATGCGGGCGTCGCCATTGACGCGTAGCGTCTCGTTCATGCCGGGAATGAGGAAGAGCAGTCCGACCGATGGGTTGCGGATGATGTTTTCCAGCGTGTCCAGCCGGTTGTTGCCGGGACGGTCGGGAATGGCGATGGTGGCGTTGTCGAGGATGGCGGTGAAGCCGGGCTTGTCGCCTTTCGGCGTCACGTCGGCATTGCCGGCGCCGTCGGAGGAGCCGATCAGCACGAAGGGGCTCTTGCCGATGAAGGATCGGCAATGGCCGTCGAGGACTTTGAGCTCCTTGCGGATAGAGCCGTCGGTCGTCCGGGGCGTCTTGTAGACCGTCCTCAGCTCGTCATGCGTGGTGAGGAATTCCATGCTGCCCCTCATTCTGGCGCAATTCCGGACGGAAACCGCTGCACTCTTTTCCTGGAATTGCTTTAATTCCCGGCCTTCTCTTCCTTGGCTTTTTCCTCCAGCGAGTGGCGCATGATCAGCGGCATCTGGCTGAAGGTGAACAGCAAAGTGATCGGGATCGTGCCCCAGACCTTAAAATAAAGCCAGGTCGCCTCGGAAAAGTTGCGCCACACGACCTCATTGAGCACGGCGAGGAACAGGAAGAACAGCCCCCAGCGGAAGGTCAGCTTGCGCCAGCCTTCGGCATCGAGCTGGAAGGCGGAATCGAAGACGTAGCCAAGCAGCGAGCGGCCGAACAGCAGACCGCCGAGCAGCGTGACGCCGAACAGCGAATTAATGATCGTCGGCTTCATGAAGGCGAAGGTCTTGTCCTGCAGGTAAAGCGCCAGCGCGCCGAAGACGAACACGACGATCGCCGAGACCAGCGGCATCAGCGGCAGGCTGCGCGTCAGCAGCCAGGAGACGCCGAGCGAAAGCGCCGTCGCGACCATGAAGAAGGCGGTGGCGATCAGGATCGGCTCGCCGAGATGGGCGAGCACCGGGAATTTCTCGGCCAGCCACTCGCCGCGAATGGTGGTGAAGAAGAACACCAGGCCAGGGCCAAGCTCGAGCAGGAACTTCAAGCCGGGGTTGACCGGCTTGCGGCGTGGATCGGACGGGTCGCGCTCGATGATGTTCATAAAAGTCCTTCTTACGCACGATCTGGCCGAAAAGCAGGCGGCCTTGCAGTATCGCGCCTTGTTCAAGCTACGCCGGCGATGGCTCTCGCGAACTCGCTGGCGGAAAACGGTTCAAGGTCGTCGACCTGCTCGCCGACGCCGATGAAATAGACCGGCAGCCGGTGCTTGGCGGCGATCGCCACCAGAATACCGCCGCGCGCCGTGCCGTCCAGCTTGGTCATCACCAGGCCGTTGACGCCGGCGACATTGCGGAAGATCTCAACCTGGTTCAGCGCGTTCTGGCCGGTGGTGGCATCGACCGTCTGCAGCACCGTGTGCGGCGCTTCGGGATCGAGCTTGCCCAGCACGCGCACGATCTTCTCCAGCTCGGCCATCAGCTCGGTCTTGTTCTGCAAGCGCCCGGCCGTGTCGATGATCAGCACGTCGGAGCCGGCCTCCTTCGCCTTCTCGAAGGCGTCATAGGCGAGGCCCGCTGCATCGGCGCCGAGCTTGGAGGCGACGACCGGCGATTTCGTGCGCTCGCCCCAGATCTTGAGCTGCTCGATCGCGGCGGCGCGGAACGTGTCGCCGGCGGCCAGCATCACCTTGAGGCCGCCATCGGTGAGCTTGGCGGCCAGCTTGCCGATGGTGGTGGTCTTGCCGGTGCCGTTGACGCCGACGACCAGGACGACATGCGGCTTGTGGCTGAGGTCGAGCTCGAGCGGCCTGGCGACCGGCGCCAGCACCTTCTCCACCTCCGCCGCCATCACGGCGCGGACTTCGACGTCGGAGACGTCGCGGCCGTAGCGGCTGGAGGCAAGCGAATCGGTGACGCGCAGCGCTGTTTCCAGGCCAAGATCGGCGCGGATCAGCACGTCCTCCAGGTCCTGCAGCGTGTCTTCGTCCAATTTGCGCTTGGTGAAGACGCCGGCGATGTTGCCGGTGAGCTCGCGCGAGGAGCGGGCAAGCCCTTCGCGCATGCGCTGGAACCAGGAGCGCCGCGGCGCCGGCTCCGGCGCCTTCACCGGCTCGGCCTTCTGCTCGACCTTTTTTGAGACCGTTACCTTGCCGGCAGAGGGCGCGGGTGTCGGCGGCGACGGCAAAGCCTCCGGCTCCGGTGCGATCTCGGCATGGATCGGCTGCAGCTCGACGGGCGCGGGCTGTCGAATAGGAGGCGCGATTTCCGCTACGGCTTCGGCGGATGGTTCCACAGAGGGCGGCGCCGCTGGTGGCACCTCGATGGGCACTGGCGTTCCGACCGGGACTTCGGCAGGCGGCGTCGGCACTTCGACCGGTGGCTGCTCAGGCAGCGGTTCCGGACGCGAAGGCTCGATGTCAGGTTGCGTCGGCGCAGGTGCGGGCACTTCCTGCGGAGCAGGTTCGGGCGTCGGTGCAGGTAAAGGCTCAGGTTGTGCCGGCGGCACTTCCTCGGGGGCCGGCAGCTCCGGCTTCTCGGGCGCCGGCTGCGGCTCTTCTTCCGGCTCAGGCTGCGGCAGCGGTTCCGGCTCGGCGGGAATGGTGGGCTCTGGCACCGGCGGGATGGATGGAGCAGGCTCGGGCTTCGGCTCTTCGGGAACCGGTTGAGGCTCAGTCTCCGGCTTCAGCGCGTCCAGCGCGTCCCACTTGATCGGCGGCAGCGCTTCGTCGACGCGCTCCTCGACGACCTCTTTCCTGCCGAACGAAAATATCTTCTTGAAGAAACCAGCCATACGTCTCGCAGTTCTCAGGCGGCTTGCGCGGCAAGCGGGGCCGCAATCAGCCGGGCGCCGTCATGGCCGGCGACCATGGCATCGACGATCTCGCCGGGCGCGCCGGCGTCGATCGCGGCCAGCGTAAAACCTTCGGTGCGGCCGAGCCCGTCGCGCTCGACCAGGATCGATTGCCGTGTGCCGGAGAGCGACGACAAATGATGGCGATAGGCGGCCTCGCCGGCGGCGCGCAGCCTGGCGGCGCGCGCCTTCACCACCTCACGGTGGACCTGCGGCATGCGCGCGGCCGGCGTGCCTTTGCGTGGCGAGAACGGAAAGACGTGGAGATGCGTCAGGCCGCATTCCTCGACTATTCTTTCCGAATTCTCGAACATCGCCTCGGTCTCGGTCGGGAAGCCGGCGATGATGTCGGCGCCGAAGACGATGCCGGGACGCAGCTTGCGCACGTCCTCGCAGAAGCGGATCGACTGGTCGCGCAGATGCCGGCGCTTCATGCGCTTCAGGATCATGTCGTCGCCCGATTGCAGCGACAGATGCAGATGCGGCATCAGCCTTTGCTCAGTGGCGATGGCATCCAGCAGGTCGTCGTCGACCTCGATGGAATCGATGGAGGACAATCTTAGCCGCTTCACGTTAGGCACCTGGCGCAGGATGGTCTTCACCAGCTTTCCCAGCTTTGGCGCGCCCGGCAGGTCGGCGCCGAAACTGGTCATGTCGACGCCGGTCAAAACGATCTCGGCATAGCCGTTGCCGGCGAGGCGCTTGACCTGCTCCACCACCGCGCCCATCGGCACGGAGCGCGAGTTGCCGCGGCCGTAAGGGATGATGCAGAAGGTGCAGCGATGATCGCAGCCATTCTGCACCTGCACGAAGGCGCGCGCGCGGCCCTCGATGGCGTCGACCATGTGGCTTGCCGTCTCGCGCACCGAAAAAATGTCGTTGACGCGCGCCTTCTCGGTGTCGTTGACGCCGAAATCGGGCAGCGCGCGGTAGGAGTTGGCCTTGAGCTTCTCCTCATTGCCGAGCACCAGGTCGACCTCGTCCATTGCGGCGAAATTCTGCGGCTCGGTCTGCGCCGCGCAGCCGGTGACGATGATGCGGGCCGAAGGGTTCTCGCGGCGGGCCTTGCGGATCGCCTGCTTGGCCTGGCGCACCGCTTCGGCGGTGACGGCGCAGGTGTTGAAAATGAAGGCGCCGCCATTGAGCTCGCCCAGGCCGGCGCTTTCGGCCTCGCGGCGCATCACTTCCGATTCATAGGTGTTGAGGCGGCAGCCGAAGGTGACGACGTCGATACCTGTCGTGGTGGAGGCTTGGGATACCACGCCTTTTTGAAGGGCGGACATCAGGCGGCGCTTTCGGTGTCGCGAGCCCAGGCGCCGGTCGAGGGATCAAAGCTGCCGGAAAATTCCCATTCGGCGGCACCTGTCAGGATGACGTGATCGTCGTCGCGCCATTCGACATTGAGCTCGCCGCCGCCGGGCGCGAGCAGCGAGACGCTGCGGCCGGTGCGCCTGGTGCGAGCCGCCGCGACCGCGGCGGCGCAAGCCGCCGAGCCGCAGGCCTTGGTGAGGCCGGCGCCGCGCTCCCAGGTACGGATGATCATGGTTTCGGGCGAAGTCACCTGGGCAATGGTGATGTTGGCGCGCTCGGGGAAAATCGGATGGTTTTCGAGCAGCGGGCCGAAGCGGTCCAGCTCATAAGACCAGACGTCGTTGTCGACCCAGAAGATCGCGTGCGGGTTGCCCATCGACACCGCCGAGGGCGAATGCAGCACCGGGGCATCGATCGGGCCGATCTGCAGCTCGATCATGCGGGTGTCGCGGAATTCTTCCGCCAGCGGGATCTCCTGCCAGCCGAAACGCGGCTTGCCCATGTCGACCGAGATAAGACCGTCCGCATGCTCCTGCGCGTTCAAGACGCCGGCGCGGGTCTCGAAGGTGAAGCTCTTGTTGCCCGTCTCGGCGGCCAAAGCCTGCACAACGCAGCGCATGCCGTTGCCGCAGGCCTGCGCGCTGGTGCCGTCGGAGTTCAGGATGTCGATATAATAGGCCGTGCCCGGCGTCTTCGCGTCGTGGATCGCCATGATCTGGTCGAACTTGGTCGCCGCGTCGCCATTGAGGGCGATCGCGGCCGCCGCCGTCACCTTGTCGGCGCGGCCGCGCATATCGGCAACGATGATCTCATTGCCGATGCCGTTCATCTTGGCGAAGGGGGCGCTGCCTGCCATCTAACCGGTCGTTCCAATCCGTTTGGCCAATCCGTTTGGGCGCTATATGGCGGAAACGGGCGGGAATTACCAGTCCGGCGTGGCTCTGGCGACGACGAAGAAGAGGCCGCGCAGCGACCGGTCGCGCAGCGACGACCAAGTGGTCGCGCCAGCGACGACCAAGTGGTCGCGCTTATGTTACCGCGAAGACGCCGAGCACGATCAGCAGGAAGATGATCAGCACGATGCCGATGAGGATGCGCGCGCCGGTAGCGGCCGCGCCTGCCAAAGCCGGCATGCCAAGCAGGCTCGCGGCGGCGGCAATGATGAGAAGGATGATGATCCACCTGATCATGGGGAAGCTCCAGCGGTTTGCGTCGTCCGATCAACGCGTTTGGCCGGTTTGGGTTCCTTTGTAGATGGCCGGCACGTCCCATAGCTCTCCCGGTCGCATGGCACGGAAACGCTCCGGCGGCAGGTCTTCGGCGGCCAAAGCCTCGGCCAGTTTCCGGGCCGGCTCATCGACCGGCTCGTCGGTGAGGTGGAAGGTGCCCCAGTGGCAGCCGGCGGCGAAGGCGACGTTGCACAGCTTCATGCCCTGAACGGCCTCCTGCGGATTCTGGTGCTGCGGCGCCATGAACCAGCGCGGCTCGTAGGCTCCGATCGGCAGGATGGCGAGGCGGAAGCCGCCATGCTTTTCTCCCATCAGCCGGTAGTTGATGCCGTCATGGAAGCCGGTGTCGCCGGCGAAATAGATATTGCCGGCCATCGTCTCGATGACGAAGCCCGCCCACAGCGCCATGCGGCGGTCGCGCCCGCCGCGCGCCGACCAGTGATGCGCCGGTTCGACATGGATGGCGGCCGTGCCGGCATCGAGCCTGTCGCCCCAATCATGCACGCTGAGCCGCATGCCGGGCGCCGCGCGGCCGATGATGGCGTCATTGCCGAGCGGCGCGATCACCAGCGGATCGTGTCTCTCCCTCAGCCGCTTCAGCGTAGCGAGGTCGAGATGGTCGTAGTGATTGTGGCTGATCAGGACCAGGTCGATCGGCGGCAGGTCGGCAAAGGCAATCCCCGGCGCATTGACCCTCTTCGGCCCGGCGAAGGCGAAAGGCGAGGCGCGCTCCGACCAGACCGGGTCGGTCAGGATATTCAACCCCGCCGTCTGGATGAGAAGCGAAGCATGGCCGACCATGGTGAGTCTCAGCGCGCTGCCTTCCACCCGTATGTCCGGCTTCGCCGGGGGAAACGGGCTCGGAACCGAAGCCGGCCATTTCGCCCGCCCGCCGCCGAATTGCCATTTGAGGAGATCGGTGAAGCTCCCGGGCGGCCTGCCGCCGGGATTGAAGAACAGGGTGCCGTCGAAATGATCGCTGGGCGGCCCGCTGTAGTAGCGGTTGGCGGTTCCTTTCCTCGCGGCCATTCTGTCTCCCGCCCGCTTGTGTCGTCTCCTGAGATAAGGACGCGCCGGCCTGGCGCAAGCATTTTGCCGCCGAATGCCAATGGCCGAAGCCGGGCTCGTCTAGGATCGGCAGACAGGGGTGATCGTCATGGTAATGAAGCGAATCAAGACACCGTGGATGAAGGCCGAGGATTTCGGCCGCTCGCTGCCGCCTGGGGTCGGCATCAACCTGTTGGTTACCGACCTGACGGCGATGGAGGCTTTCTGCCGCGACGTGCTTGGCGCCCGGATCGTCTATGGCGACGAGGATTTCGCGGCGATCGAGCTGTTGGGCTCGATCTTCATGCTGCACGCCGATCATTCCTATCTGGACAATCCGATGATCGGCGTCACCGCAGGCGCCGAGACTCGCGGGGCCGGTATCGAACTGCGCCTTTACGGCGCCGATCCGGACTCGGTCGAGAAAAAGGCGGCCGCGCTCGGCCACATCGTGCTGGCCGGCTCGATCGACAAGCCGCATGGCTTGCGCGAATGCTACATCGTCGGCCCGGATGGTTATGTGTTCGTGCCGAGTACCAGGATTTAATATTTCAATAGGTTACAAGGTTTTCAGCGGCGGCTTCCCGACTGTGGCCCTCCGCTGCGATAAATTTGCAACAGCCATTTCGAAAACCCTATTTTAACCATATCGGGTTGAAATTCTGCCACCTTCGCCGTCTTGGTGAAGCGGAGATTACGCGGATGGCTCCCCCCGGCCAGATCCGACGGAGGTGGTAAATGCATTTTTCAAGGACTGGCCTTGTGGCCGTATCGCTGGCCGCGCTCGTTGCGAGCGGCTGCTCGACTTCGCGCTTCTCGTCGATGGACGACCAGCAGCCGACACCGCTGACCCCGGCACCCTCCGGCACGGTGACGCAGAATCAGCTGCCGCCGCCGGCTTCCCCCGGCGCCGCCGATCCGTCGCAATTTCCGACCGCTCCGAAGAACACTCAGGTCGCGTCGCTGCCGCCGGACGGCACGGCGCCCGCCGGCGCCACCGATCTCACCGCGGCCAGCGTCGCCGGCGTCTGGAACGTCAATGTCTCCGGGCAGAGCTGCAAGGTGGCGACGCCGCAGACCAAGTTCGGCGCCGGCTACCGCGCCGGTCCGCTGCACTGCCCGGCGCCGATCGACGGCATCAAATCGTGGAATGTCGCCGGCAAGCAGCTGACGCTTTACGACGAAAACGGCGGCACGCTGGCCAGGCTCTATTCGTCCGGCGGCGAAAAGTTCGACGGCCAGACTTCCAACGGGCAACCTATCTCGCTTACAAGATAACGCGAAACTGCCCCTGTTTACGCAATTCCGGATGGGAACCGTTTCCCCCGGATTGCTCTGGAATGACTTACCCATGCATCTGCGCGACGGTATCCAGACCCACGCGACCGTCAGGCAGCGCTACGAGCATCTCGTCCAAAGCGGGGCGGCCGAGCGCGACCCGGCGCAGGAGCGGATCGTCGCTGCGCTCGATCGGTTGATAGACGAGATCTCGGCCAAAAGGCTGGCGCATAAATCGAGCGCGTTGGGCTGGCTGTTCGCGGCCAAGCAGCAGCCGCGCGAGCCGGTCAAGGGCCTCTATATCCATGGTGGAGTCGGTCGCGGCAAGACCATGCTGATGGACATGTTCTTCGAGCTGTTGCCGGTCCGGCGCAAGCGCCGCGTGCATTTCAACGACTTCATGGCCGATGTGCAGGATCGTATCCAGAAGCACCGGCAGGCGCGCAAGAATGGCGACGTCAAGGAAGACGACCCGATCCCGCCGGTGGCGCGGGCGCTCGCCGATGAAGCCTGGGTGCTGTGCTTCGACGAATTCTCGGTCACCGACATCGCCGACGCGATGATCCTGTCGCGCCTGTTCTCGGCGCTGTTCGCCAACGGCGTGGTGCTGGTCGCCACCTCCAATGTGGCGCCGGAGAACCTTTATCGCGACGGGCTGAACCGCCAGCTCTTCCTGCCGTTCATCTCGCTGCTCGAGCGCAATGCACATGTGATGACGCTGAATGCCGAGAAGGATTACCGGCAGGAAAAGCTCAACCGCCAGCCGGTCTATGTCACGCCGGACGACGCCGCAGCCGAGCGCGCGCTCGACGAGGCCTGGAAGGCGATGACGCATGGCCAGCCGATCGGCGAGGTGACGCTGACGCTGAAAGGCCGCCAGCTCGTCGTGCCGCGCGCCGCCGGCGACGCGGCGCGCTTTTCCTTTGCCGACCTCTGCGAAAAGCCGCTCGGCGCGCGCGACTATCTGGCGATCGCCGGCCGCTTCTCGACCGTTTTCATCGACCATGTGCCGGTGCTGGGCGAAGGCAAGCGCAACGAGGCCAAGCGCTTCATCCTTTTGATCGACACGCTCTACGACCACCGCATGCGGCTGGTGATGAGCGCGGCGGCGCCGCCCGAACGGCTTTATACGGCCATGCGCGGCACGGAAGTGTTCGAATTCGAGCGTACAGCCTCGCGCCTGGTCGAGATGCAGAGCCGCGACTGGCTGGACGGCTGGGCGGAACGGCGAAAAAAGGAGGTGGCGGCTGCAGAGGTGAGGCAGGCGCAAGCCTGAATTTCGTTCAGCGGTGCCCTGCTTAAGTCACAACCGCGTCATCGCCCGGATGAAGCCTTCTGATTTCGACGTTCATTGTGTAAATTCTCCTCAGTCGGCTCATAAACTTTGACGTTTACGTAATTCCCAATGCATCTAACCGATTGAAAACGTTAGGCTGAAAATAATCGTTTGAATTTCTTGCGCGCCGGAGTTATTCGGTGCGGCCAAATCTCGCGGTTTCCCGCATCCTTTCGGCCCCTCCGGCCCGTCACGACTTCGTCACAGACAAAGGAAAACATCCTCACATGGCACGCAACAAGATAGCGCTCATCGGCTCGGGCATGATCGGCGGCACGCTCGCCCATATGATCGGCCTCAAGGATCTCGGCGACGTGGTGCTGTTCGATATCGCCGAGGGCATTCCGCAGGGCAAGGGTCTCGACATCGCGCAGTCTTCGCCGGTCGACGGCTTCGATTCCCGGCTGACCGGCGTCAACGACTATGCCGGCATCGAGGGCGCGGATGTGTGCATCGTCACCGCCGGCGTGCCGCGCAAGCCCGGCATGAGCCGCGACGACCTTCTTGGCATCAACCTGAAGGTGATGGAACAGGTTGGCGCCGGCCTCAAGAAATATGCGCCGAAGGCCTTCGTCATCTGCATCACCAACCCGCTCGACGCCATGGTCTGGGCGCTGCAGAAGTTCTCCGGCCTGCCGACCAGCCATGTCGTCGGCATGGCCGGCGTGCTCGACAGCGCCCGCTTCCGCTATTTCCTGGCCGAGGAGTTCAAGGTCTCGGTCGAGGACGTCACCGCCTTTGTGCTCGGCGGTCACGGCGATTCCATGGTGCCGATGATCCGCTATTCGACCGTCTCGGGCATCCCGCTGCCCGACCTCGTCAAGATGGGCTGGACCTCAAAGGAGAAGCTCGACCAGATCGTGCAGCGCACCCGCGATGGCGGCGCCGAAATCGTCGGCCTGTTGAAGACCGGCTCGGCCTATTACGCGCCGGCGGCTTCCGCGATCGCGATGGCCGAATCCTATCTCAAGGACAAGAAGCGCGTGCTGCCCTGCGCCGCGCATCTCTCGGGCCAGTATGGCGTGAAGAATACCTATGTCGGCGTCCCGGTGGTGATCGGCGCCGGCGGCGTCGAGCGCGTCATCGAGGTCGATCTCTCCAAGGCTGAGCAGAAGATGTTCGACAATTCGGTGGCGGCCGTGCAGGGCCTCACCGAGGCCTGCACCAAGATCGCCCCGCACCTCGCCGGCAAATAAAACGTCCTTCCCCCGGAGACCACGCGCATGAACATCCATGAGTATCAGGCCAAGGCGCTGCTGAAGACGTTTGGCGCGCCGGTCGCAAGCGGCGTTCCGGTGTTCAAAGCCAGCGAGGCGGAAGCCGCGGCAGAAGCGCTGCCCGGCCCGCTCTATGTCGTGAAGAGCCAGATCCACGCCGGCGGCCGCGGCAAGGGCAAGTTCAAGGAGCTCGGCCCCGATGCCAAGGGCGGCGTGCGCCTGGCGAAGTCGGCGGCGGAAGTCGTCGCCAATGCCAACGAGATGCTCGGCCACACGCTGGTCACCAAGCAGACGGGACCTGCCGGCAAGCAGGTCAACCGCCTCTATATCGAGGACGGCGCCGACATCGAGCGCGAGCTCTATCTGTCGATCCTGGTCGACCGCTCGGTCGGCCGCATCGCCTTCGTCGTCTCGACCGAGGGCGGCATGGACATCGAGACGGTCGCGCACGACACGCCGGAAAAGATCGTCACCGTTGCCATCGATCCGGAAAAGGGCGTGAGCGCCGACGACGTGAAGAAGCTCAACGCCGCGCTGAAGCTCGACGGCGATGCGGCGAAGGATGGCGGCACGCTGTTCCCGATCCTCTACAAGGCCTTCGTCGAGAAGGACATGAGCCTGCTCGAGGTCAATCCGCTGATCGTCATGAAGGACGGCCATCTGCGCGTCTTGGACGCCAAAGTGTCGTTCGACAACAATGCGCTGTTCCGCCACCCGGACGTGATGGAATTGCGCGACACCTCCGAGGAGGACGAGAAGGAGATCGAGGCGTCGAAATACGACCTCGCCTATGTCGCGCTCGACGGCAATATCGGCTGCATGGTCAACGGCGCCGGCCTTGCCATGGCGACGATGGACATCATCAAGCTGTATGGTGCTGAGCCGGCTAACTTCCTCGACGTCGGCGGCGGCGCTTCCAAGGAAAAGGTCACGGCGGCGTTCAAGATCATCACCAAGGATCCGGCCGTCGAGGGTATCCTGATCAACATCTTCGGCGGCATCATGAAGTGCGACGTCATCGCCGAGGGCGTGATCGCCGCGGTCAAGGAGGTGGGCCTCAAGGTGCCGCTGGTGGTGCGGCTGGAAGGCACAAATGCCGAGCTCGGCAAGAAGATCATCAACGACAGCGGCCTCAATGTCGTGTCGGCCGACGATCTCGACGACGCAGCCAAGAAGATCGTGGCGGCGGTGAAGGGCTAAGCGGATGCCTCCGCGCAAGATAAACCTGGTCGAGGCGGCAGATCGGACGATCACCAAGGTCTTCGATCCGCATATCGCCGGCGACGTCAACGATGCCCAGGCCAAGGTCGCCAAGTTCGGCGAGGTTTTCGACTGGCATGCGCATGACAATGAGGACGAGGCTTTCCTGGTGCTGCGCGGCAGGATCGCCATCGATTTCCGCGACGGGCCGGTCGAGCTTGGCGAGGGCGATTTCATCGTCGTGCCGCGCGGCGTCGAGCACCGGCCGCGTTCGCTGACGAAGGAGCCGGTGGTGCTGATGTTCGAGCCGGCGACGACCTTGAACACCGGCAACGCCCGGAGTGACCTCACCGTCACCGACCTGAAGCGGCTCTGAGCCATGAACGCGTCACCCTTCTCTTCCCTCTCTGACGGTCACCAACGCCTGCAGGCGCTGGTCGGCGCGTGGCGCGGCGAGGAAGAGGTCGCGGCCACGCAATGGACCGATGCCGGCACGGCAACGTCAGAACTGCAGGCCGAGGCTGAGTTCGGCGGCTTGTTCGTGGTGCAGCGCTATCGCCAGCGCCGCGACGGCACCGTCTCGTTCGGCGCGTATAATGTGTTCGGCTTCGACCAGCAGAGCGGCCTCGTCACCATGCATCAGTTCGACTCGATGGGGTTCGTGCCGATGTCGCCGGCTACCGGCAGGTGGAACGGCAACGAGCTGATGCTGGAACGGTCGTCGCCGCGCGGCGCCGCGCGCATGGCGTACAGCTTTGACGGCGCTGACGCCTACCGCATGAAACTTCAGTTCAAGCCCGCCGGCAGCGATGCATGGCGAGACATGGTGAGCGGCCTCTACCGGCGCGTTCCGCCTTCCGAGATGAAGGAAGGCTGAGCGATGGAGATCAGGACGGTTGAAGGGTCAC
Source organism: Mesorhizobium sp. B2-8-9 (assembly GCF_006439475.1). Taxonomy (NCBI): domain Bacteria; kingdom Pseudomonadati; phylum Pseudomonadota; class Alphaproteobacteria; order Hyphomicrobiales; family Phyllobacteriaceae; genus Mesorhizobium; species Mesorhizobium sp. B2-8-9. The sequence goes on from NZ_VFTQ01000036.1 coordinate 16,933, forward strand.
ACATAATCACACATATTGTACCTGTGTATTTATGTGGAGACGGACAATGAAGAACGTCACCTTGGCCATTGACGAGGCCCTCCTTGAAAAGGCGCGCGGCCTCGCTGGGCGTCGCCAGACGACGCTCAATGCCCTTATTCGCACGCTGCTCGCGCATGAGGTCGAGCAAGAAGACCGGATCGCCTGGGCGCGGGAAGGCATGCGCAGGTTGATGAAAGAATCGCCGCTCGATCTAGGCCCTGCATACAAATGGAACCGGGACGAGATCTATGCCGAACGAGAGGATAGAATGCTTTCTCGACTCGAACGTCCTCCTGTACGCGGCTTCGGAGAGGACGAGTGATCCTCGCCGCCACGATATCGCGCAAGGCCTGGTCCTCGGGACCGTGTTCGGCGTCTCTGGCCAGACCTTGGCAGAGTTCGCCAACGTGGCAAGGCGGAAGTCGGTCTCGGCCGATGCTGTGGTCGACCAATGGCTGGTCTTTCTCGGCACGCTTCCTTTTGTCCCGGTCGATCAGGCCTATGTCATCGCGGGGCTTCGTCTCGCGCGTCGCTATCAGCTCAAATATTACGACGCGGCGTTGCTTGCAGCCGCGGAACGGCTCGGCGCGCCGATTTTCTACACCGAAGATCTCAACCACAACCAGGTCTATGGCTCGGTCCGGGCCGTCAATCCTTTCTTGTAATCGCTGAATTCAGAGGCGTTCCCACCCATGTCCATTCTCGTCGACAAGAACACCAAGGTCTTGGTTCAGGGTCTGACCGGCAAGACCGGCACGTTCCACACCGAGCAGGCGCTGGCCTATCACGGCACCAAGATGGTGGGCGGCATCCATCCCAAGAAGGGCGGCGAAACCTGGACCGGTTCGAAAGGCGAAAGCCTGCCGATCTTCGCCACCGTCGCCGAGGGCAAGGCAAAGACCGGCGCCAACGCTTCCGTCATCTACGTGCCGCCTGCGGGAGCCGGCGAAGCCATCATCGAGGCGATCGAGGCCGAGATCCCACTCATCGTCTGCATCACCGAAGGCATTCCTGTGATGGACATGGTCAAGGTCAAGGCCCGGCTCGACCGCTCCACCTCGCGGCTGATCGGCCCGAACTGCCCGGGCGTGCTGACGCCCGACGAATGCAAGATCGGCATCATGCCCGGCAACATCTTCCGCAAGGGCTCGGTCGGCGTTGTTTCGCGCTCGGGAACGCTTACCTATGAGGCAGTCTTCCAGACCACCAATGTCGGCCTCGGCCAGACCACAGCGGTGGGCATCGGCGGCGACCCGGTCAAGGGCACCGAATTCATCGACGTGCTGGAGATGTTCCTCGCCGACGACGAGACCAAGTCGATCATCATGATCGGCGAGATCGGCGGCTCGGCCGAGGAAGACGCCGCGCAGTTCCTCAAGGACGAAGCCAAGCGCGGCCGCAAGAAACCAATGGCGGGCTTCATCGCCGGGCGCACCGCGCCGGCCGGCCGCACCATGGGCCACGCGGGCGCGGTGATCTCGGGCGGCAAGGGCGGCGCGGAAGACAAGATCGCGGCGATGGAATCGGCCGGAATAAAAGTTTCGCCCTCGCCGGCGCGGCTCGGGACGACGCTGGTCGAGGCGATCAAGGGTTAAGTGAGTAGCGAATAGTGAGTAGCGAATAGCGAATAGGAAAAACAGAGTAGCAGCGCGATCCGGGCAGTCCCTACTCGCTATTCGCTACTCACTATTCGCTCCAAAAAGGAGACGGAGCCAGGCTCCGCAGACGAAAATGGCAAGACAAGATCAGGCCAACGACCAATTCTCGCTCACCTCATTTCTTTATGGCGGCAATGCCGACTATATCGACGCGCTCTACGCGGCCTATGAGGACAATCCCGCCTCCGTCGATCCGGAGTGGCAGGATTTCTTCGCGGCGCTGAAGGACGACGCGGGCGATGTCCGCAAGAACGCCAAGGGTGCGTCCTGGGCGAAGCCTTCCTGGCCGCTGCAGGCCAATGGCGAGCTGGTCTCGGCGCTAGACGGCAATTGGGGTCTCGTCGAAAAGGCGATCGAAAAGAAGGTCAAGGAAAAGGCCGTCATCAACGGCGCGATGCTTTCCGACGCCGACGTGCACCAGGCGACGCGCGATTCCGTGCGCGCCATCATGATGATCCGCGCCTACCGCATGCGCGGCCACCTGCACGCCAATCTCGACCCGCTCGGCATCGCCAAGCCGCTCGAGGATTACAACGAGCTGTCGCCGGAGAATTATGGCTTCACCGAAGCCGATTACGATCGGCCGATCTTCCTCGACAATGTGCTGGGCCTCGAATTCGGCACCATCCGGCAGATGCTGGATATCCTGACCCGCACCTATTGCTCGACGCTCGGCGTCGAGTTCATGCACATCTCCGACCCGGAAGAGAAGGCCTGGATCCAAGCGCGCATCGAAGGCGCCGACAAGGAGATCACCTTCACCGCCACCGGCAAGAAGGCGATCCTGTCGAAGCTGGTCGAGGCCGAGGGCTTCGAGCAATATATCGACGTCAAGTACAAGGGCACCAAGCGTTTCGGCCTCGATGGCAGCGAGTCGCTGATCCCGGCGCTGGAACAGATCGTCAAGCGCGGCGGCCAGCTCGGCTTGAAGGAAATCGTGCTCGGCATGGCGCATCGCGGCCGCCTCAACGTGCTCTCCCAGGTGATGGCCAAGCCGCACCGCGCCATCTTCCACGAATTCAAGGGCGGCTCGGCGGCTCCCGACGAAGTCGAAGGCTCGGGCGACGTCAAGTATCACCTCGGCGCCTCGTCGGACCGCGAGTTCGACGGCAACAAGGTGCACCTGTCGCTGACGGCCAATCCCTCGCATCTGGAAATCGTCGACCCTGTCGTGATGGGCAAGGCGCGCGCCAAGCAGGATCAGTTGTCCGGCCGTGAGCGCGGCGAGATCGTGCCGCTGTCTGAGCGCGCCAAGGTCATGCCGCTGCTTTTGCACGGCGACGCCGCCTTTGCCGGCCAGGGCGTGATCGCGGAAATCCTCGGCCTGTCGGGCCTGCGCGGGCATCGCGTCGCCGGCACGCTGCATTTCATCATCAACAACCAGATCGGTTTCACCACCAATCCGCGCTTCTCGCGCTCCTCGCCCTATCCGTCGGATGTGGCCAAGATGATCGAGGCGCCGATCTTCCACGTCAATGGCGACGATCCGGAAGCGGTGGTGCATGCCGCGAAGGTTGCGACCGAATTCCGCATGAAGTTCCACAAGCCGGTGGTGGTGGACATGTTCTGCTACCGCCGCTTCGGCCACAATGAGGGCGATGAGCCGTCCTTCACCCAGCCGATCATGTACCGAAACATCCGCAGCCATAAGACGGTGGTGCAGATCTATGCCGACCGGCTGATTGCCGAAGGCCACGTCACCCAGGCCGAGGTCGACAAGATGCGGGCCGACTGGCGCGCGCATCTGGAAGCCGAATGGGAAGTCGGCCAGCACTACAAGCCCAACAAGGCCGACTGGCTGGACGGCGCGTGGTCGGGCCTGCGCACCGCCGACAACCAGGACGAACAGCGGCGCGGCAAGACCGCCGTGCCGGTGCGCACGCTGAAGGAGATCGGCAAGAAGCTGACCGAGGTGCCGAAGGACTTCGAGGCGCACAAGACCATCCTGCGCTTCCTCGAAAACCGCCGCCAGGCGATCGAGTCGGGCGAAGGCATCGATTGGTCGACGGCCGAGGCGCTGGCTTTCGGCGCTATCCTGCTCGACGGCAATCCGATCCGGCTTTCCGGGCAGGATTCGGAGCGCGGTACCTTCTCCCAGCGCCATTCGGTGCTTTACGACCAGCGCGACGAGACCCGCTACATTCCGCTCAACAATCTCTCGGCGGCGCAGGCCGGCTACGAGGTCATCAACTCGATGCTCTCGGAAGAGGCGGTGCTCGGCTTCGAATACGGCTACAGCCTGGCCGAGCCCAAGGCGCTGACGCTCTGGGAAGCGCAGTTCGGCGACTTCGCCAACGGTGCCCAGGTGGTGTTCGACCAGTTCATCTCGTCGGGCGAGCGTAAGTGGCTCCGCATGTCGGGTCTCGTCTGCCTGCTGCCGCATGGCTATGAGGGCCAGGGGCCGGAGCACTCGTCGGCGCGGCTGGAGCGCTTCCTGCAGCTCTGCGCGGAAGACAATATGCAGGTCGCCAACGTCACCACGCCGGCTAACTATTTCCATATCCTGCGCCGACAGCTGAAGCGCGACTTCCGCAAGCCGCTGATCCTGATGACGCCTAAATCGCTGCTGCGCCACAAGCGCGCGGTGTCGACGCTGTCGGAGATGGCGGGCGAAAGCTCGTTCCACCGACTGCTTTGGGACGATGCGCAGCTCTTGGCCGATCAGCCTATCAAGCTGGTGAAGGACTCCAAGATACGTCGCGTCGTGCTGTGCTCGGGCAAGGTCTATTACGACCTCTATGAGGAGCGCGAGAAGCGCGGCATCAACGACATCTACCTGCTGCGCGTCGAACAGCTCTATCCGTTCCCGGCCAAGGCGCTGATCACCGAGCTGTCGCGTTTCCGCAATGCCGAGATGGTGTGGTGCCAGGAGGAGCCCAAGAACATGGGCGCCTGGTCGTTCATCGATCCCTATCTCGAATGGGTGCTGGCGCATATCGACGCCAAGCATCAGCGGGTGCGCTACACTGGACGGCCGGCCTCGGCCTCGCCGGCGACAGGGTTGATGTCGAAGCATCTCAGCCAGCTGGCCGCGTTGCTCGACGACGCTCTCGGCGAATAGGGCGCCGGGCGCGCAAACAGGCCGGACGAAACAGACCTCAAGAAGACAACGGACAGGCACAATGGCTACCGAAATCCGCGTCCCCACCCTCGGCGAATCCGTCACCGAGGCGACTGTCGGCAAGTGGTTCAAGAAGGTCGGCGACGCGATCGCCGCCGACGAGCCCCTGGTCGAGCTCGAAACCGACAAGGTGACGGTGGAAGTGCCCGCCGCGGGCGCCGGAACGCTGGCCGAGATCGCCGTCAAGGAAGGCGAGACGGTCAATGTCGGGGCGCTGCTCGGCTCGATTTCGGCCGGCGGCGCGGCTGCAGCGCCCGCCACCAAGCCGCAGGCGGTGGCGCAGGCTTCCAGCCCAGACGCCGCGTCCACCACCAAGCAGGCGGCGGCCGAAACCGCCAAGATGGCCGGCGACGCTGGTCCGGTCGAGCCGCGCACCATGCCGCCGGCGCCGGCCGCGGCCAAACTGATCGCGGAACACAATCTCTCGGTCGACCAGCTGTCCGGTTCCGGCAAGCGCGGCCAGGTGCTGAAGGGCGATGTGCTCGACGCCATCGCCAAGGGCGCCCCTTCCCAGCCGGCCGAGACGCCGAAGGCCGCTCCGGCGCCCGCCGCGGCCCGCGCGCCGTCCACCGCCGAGGATGCGCCGCGCGAGGAGCGTGTGCGCATGACCAAGCTGCGCCAGACCATCGCGCGCCGCCTGAAGGAGGCGCAGTCGACCGCCGCCATGCTCACCACCTTCAACGAGGTGGATATGAGCGCGGTGATGGCGCTGAGGGCCAAATACAAGGACGTGTTCGAGAAGAAGCATGGCGTGAAGCTCGGCTTCATGGGCTTCTTCACCAAGGCTGTGACGCATGCGTTGAAGGAGATCCCGGCGGTCAATGCGGAGATCGACGGCACCGACATCATCTACAAGAACTTCGCCCATGTCGGCGTCGCCGTCGGCACCGACAAGGGGCTGGTGGTGCCGGTGGTGCGCGATGCCGACCAGATGTCCATCGCCGAGATCGAGAAGGAGATCGGCCGCTTGGGCCTCGCAGCGCGCGACGGCAAGCTGTCGGTGGCGGATATGCAAGGCGGGACGTTTACGATTTCCAACGGTGGTGTTTACGGGTCGCTGATGTCGACGCCGATCCTGAATGCGCCGCAGTCGGGTATTCTCGGCATGCACAAGATCCAGGAGCGGCCGATGGTAGTCGGCGGCCAGATCGTCATCCGGCCGATGATGTATCTGGCGCTCAGCTACGATCACCGCATCGTCGACGGCAAGGAAGCGGTGACCTTCCTGGTGCGGGTCAAGGAAAGCCTGGAGGATCCCGAGCGGCTGGTGCTCGATCTGTGATCGGAGCCGATCCGCAATGAGCGGCTGGCTGGAACGGTTCGGGTTCGGGCTAGGCCGGACGGCACGCGGCTTGCGGCGCGGCATCTTCCTGCTTGGCCTCTCCGCCGCCATCCCGTCGCCCGCAATGGCCGCCGACTGGGATCCGGCGACGGCCAGCAGCAATTTCGGCATCTTTGCGCTCAGCGACACGCAATTGGCGGAGCGCAAGATCACCGTCACGCAGATTGGCGAGCTCGAACTCCCGACCGGCGAGATCATCGCTTGCGATCCTCTGATCACGACCGACGATTGGCCGGCGCTGGCGCGCAGGGTGAAGCCCGGGCACTATCCGGTCGCGCTGTTCGAGGCGCAGGGTCGCGTGGCCGCGGCGTTCCTTCGCTTCCGACCCGGCGTGCCTGTGCGCTGGGAGCTCGCCACTCTGCCCGGCCAGGACGTCTCGACGCTGAACGGCGACGAGATTTTCGGCTATCCCGTCGACGCCGGCCTCGGCTCGTTCATGGACAAGGCGGCGATGGCCCTGATGTCGGCCGCGCAGGACAAGCTCAAGCCCGATCAGAACTATTATGACGATGTGCTGGCGGCCGAGTTCGCGCCCAACCAGGACCGGTTCGTCATGCACCATCCGGCCGCCGGCAATCCGGTCAACATCGCGATGTTCTGGAGCGGCTGGGGCGATGGGTTCTATCCGTCCTTCTGGGGACTGGACGCGGCGGGCGAGCCGGTGGTCCTGATGACCGACTTCGGGGTGCTCGAAAACGCCGACGGCCGCGAGAGCGACCAGGCCAAGTGATGACGAATGCCGCCTCGCCCATGATCGGATTGATGGCCGGATCGCTGGCGCTTACGGCTGCGAATTCCAGCGCCCAGGCCGCCTGCCCTATCCAGCTTGCCGTCTACGGCGAGGCGCAGAGCGGCGCCGAGATCGACTTCACGCCGGCCGGCAGCTCGGCGACGATCACCAACAATTTCCGCATGATCCTCGACAACAATGTCGTGCTCGACGGCATCGTGATGTGGACCGAAGGCAGCGCCGCGCGGCCGCATGGCTCGCTGATGTACAAATGCCCGACCGGCGATGTCACCGGCGAGGAGCTTGCCGCCTGCACGGTCTGGGAAGGCGTCGTCTACAGCGCAGACGACAAGGGCACGATCGGCCTGCTGCCGGCCGAAGGCGCCGAGGCGCCGAAAAGCCTGATCTTTCCCGATCTCGGAGCGTCGCTGGAGATGTCGGCCGCCTATGGCCCGGCCGGCTTCTCCAAGGTGCCATCGGACATTTTCGTGCTGAAAGGCTGCCAGGAATGAGCGCGCACAGAAAGACGCTGCTGGTCACTGGCGGCAGCCGCGGCATCGGCGCCGCCATCTGCCGACAGGCGAGCCAGGCCGGCTACCGGGTGGCAATCAACTATGTCTCCAACCAGGCGGCGGCGGACACGCTGGTCGCCGAGCTTAAAGTCGGTGGCGGCGATGCTTTCGCGGTCAGAGGCGATGTCGGGAACGAGGCCGATGTCCTGGCGATGTTTGAAGCCGTCGACCGGGCCTTCGGCCGGCTCGACGCCTTCGTCAACAATGCAGGCATCGTCGATGTCAAGGCGCGGGTCGACGAGATGAGCGCGGCGCGGCTGGAGCGCATGATGCACATCAATGTCGTCGGCTCCTTTCTCTGCGCGCGCGAAGCGGTCAAGCGCATGTCGACGCGACATGGCGGCCAGGGCGGCGCCATCGTCAACTTGTCCTCGGCGGCGGCTAGGCTGGGCTCGCCCGGCGAATATGTCGATTATGCCGCCTCCAAGGGCGCGATCGACACCATGACCATCGGACTCGCGCGTGAGGTGGTGCTCGAAGGCATTCGCGTCAACGCGGTCAGCCCCGGCATCACCGAGACCGAAATCCATGCCTCGGGCGGCCAGCCCGATCGCGTGGCGCGGATGCAGGATTTGCTGCCGATGAAACGCGCGGGAACGGCCGACGAAGTCGCCAGCCCGGTTCTCTATCTTTTGTCGGATGCTGCCTCCTATATAACGGGCGCGATCCTGAATGTGAGCGGCGGCCGCTAGCGCAATTCCAGGAAAAGTGCCCAGCGGTTTTCCGCCCGGAATTGCGTATGAAGAAAACCTGGAGCGGTTCGAGATCGAACCGCTCCAAGGCCAGACCAGAAGGAACCATCATGGCTTATGACGTCGTAATCATCGGATCGGGACCGGGCGGCTATGTCTGCGCCATCAAGGCTGCGCAGCTTGGGCTGAAGACGGCGGTGGTCGAGAAGAACGCCACCTTCGGCGGCACCTGCCTCAACATCGGCTGCATCCCGTCGAAGGCGCTGCTCTACGCCTCCGAAATGTTCGCGGAAGCCGGCCATGCCTTCGATACGCTCGGCATCGAGCTACCCGCGCCGAAGCTCAATCTGAAGAAGATGATGGTGCATAAGGACGCGACGGTGACGTCTAACGTCAACGGCGTTGCCTTCCTGTTCAAGAAGAACAAGATCGATTCCTTTCGCGGCACCGGCAAGGTGATTTCCGCAGGCAAGGTTTCGGTGACCGGCGAGGACGGCAAGGTCGAGGAGATCGAGACCAAGAACATCGTCATCGCCACCGGTTCCGATGTCGCCGGCATTCCCGGCGTCAAGGTCGATTTCGACGAGAAGGTGATCGTCTCCTCCACCGGCGCGTTGTCGCTGGCCAAGGTGCCCGCCAGCCTCGTCGTCGTCGGCGGCGGCGTCATCGGGCTGGAGCTCGGCTCGGTGTGGGCCAGGCTCGGCGCCAAGGTCACGGTCGTCGAGTTCCTCGACACTATCCTGGGCGGCATGGACGGCGAGGTGTCGAAGCAGTTCCAGCGGCTGCTCTCCAAGCAGGGGTTCGAGTTCAAGCTCGGCGCCAAGGTCACCGGCGTCGCAAAGGCCAAGAAGGGCGCCAGCGTCACCTTCGAACCGGTCAAGGGCGGCGCGGCGGAAACCATCGAGGCTGATGTGGTGCTGGTTTCCACCGGGCGGCGGCCCTATGCCGACAGCCTGGGGCTGAAGGAAGCGGGCGTCGAGGTCGACGAGCGCGGCCGCGTCAAGACCGACGGGCATCTCAGGACCAATGTTCCCGGCATCTATGCCATCGGCGACGTCATTGCCGGGCCGATGCTGGCGCACAAGGCCGAGGACGAAGGCGTGGCGGTGGCCGAGACGATCGCCGGCCAAGCCGGCCATGTGAACTACGACGTCATCCCGAGCGTCGTCTACACCAGCCCGGAAATCGCTTCGGTCGGCAAGACCGAGGAAGAGCTGAAGAAGGCCGGCATCGACTACAAGGCCGGGAAATTCCCGTTCAGCGCCAATGGCCGCGCGCGCGCCATGCTGCACACCGACGGCTTCGTGAAGATCCTGGCCGACAAGGCGAGCGACCGCGTGCTCGGCGTCCATATCGTCGGCTTCGGCGCCGGCGAGATGATCCACGAGGCGGCGGTGCTGATGGAATTCGGCGGTTCGTCCGAAGACCTGGCGCGGACCTGCCACGCGCATCCGACGATGTCGGAGGCGGTCAAGGAAGCGGCGCTGGCGACGTTCTTCAAGCCGATTCATATTTAGCTGCGCACCAGCGCCATCGCTTCGGCATCCTAGTCTAGGGCGAAGCAAGGAGCGAAGCGACGCGCGTAGACCCCAGGATCATGCCGTGACGCTAAGGCATTGCAACGCTTGCAGAATTTTGCGCTGTTGCGCTCTACGGCAACGGTCGCGGCATGGATACCCGGGTCAAGCCCGGGTATGACGAAGGCCGCCGTAGTTGCCCCCCAACCAAAACGGCCCGCCCATCGGCGGGCCGTTTGTCGTCAAGCTGCAGCCCGGTTACTGAGCCGGCGCAGGTGCCGGAGCCGGAGCCGGGGTCGGCGTAGGCGTAGGCGTAGGCGCCGGAGCTGGCGTGGGAGCCGGGGTGGGCGCTGGAGTTGGCTCAGGCGCCGGAGCGGGCGTTGCAGGCGCCGGGGCAGGCGTGCTGGCCGCCGGCGGCTCAGACGGGGCGGGGGCATGCTCGCCCCCGCTTCTGCCAAAGACATAATACGCAACAATGGCCAGGATAATGACAACAAGGGCGATCAGCCACCCGCTGCCGCCACCACCGCCACGCGTTGGGGGAGGCGTGCTCGAAGGGGTGTAGGGATCGTTAGGGTTCGCCATGAAACGTGTCCTCCTTGGATGAAAGTCATCAAAATAACAGCCATCAACGCGCTGAGCCCGCATCGGGTTTCACGCGGACGGACGGAAAGCGCTGAAAAACCGGCGTTTTCAGGTCCGCCAGCCGCCAGACGACTCAGTTGACGGCGGTAACACTATACCCTGCCTTGCGAAAATCCTCGACCAGTCCTTCCGGACCGGGCAGATGCATGGCGCCGACGGCCATAAAGACGTTGCCCTTGGCCAGAATCGGCCCGGCATGCGCCGCCATCACCTTGTTGCGGCTGGTGATCATAGTCTGCTCGAAGGCGGCATAGCCGGCCTCGTCGTCCGCCGTCTCCGGCAGCACGGCGCGGAACAGCGGCCAGAACATGCCGACCTCGCCGCGCTGGTAGAGCACGATCATCGTCTCGTTGACGTCGTTCACCTTGTCGCCGAGCTTCATCGTCTCGACCAGGCTCTTCATGTGGAATTCGATCGGCAGCGAAGCCATGGCGCGCAATTGATCGACGGCGGTTTCGAGCCCTTCGACGTCCTTTCCCGAAGCCTTGGCGTCCGAGGCAAGCTTGACGTCCAGCACGGATTCGCCGGCGCTCTGGCGCGCCACCTCGCAGGCCGGCAACGCCATCATCGCCGACAGGATCCACGGCTTCATCTTGGCGACCGTCGCCGGCGGAATGCCGCGCGCGTCGAGCCCCTTGTCCAGCGCCGCCGCATCGTCCGGCGACAGCAGCGACGACAGGGTGGTGTTGTCGGTGAACATCATCAGGCCGGGTTCGCTGGCCATCGCGGCCATCATCTTGGCCTTGTCCATTGCGTCGGTGGTTTCAATGACGATTGTGCCGGCGCCGTCATAGGCTTTCTGCGCCGCGGCCGGCAGCGTCGTGACGCGCGTATCCGTCATGTGCATGGTGCCGAACAGATAGGACGGTTTTTCGCCGGGCTTCTCCAGCTTCCACAACAAGCCCTTGCCGTTGGGTACGGCCGCGGCCTCGGTCTCGACCTTCTTGAAGGCGGCGGGATCGTTCTTTTCCAGCGCCGTCAAAAGATCGGCGCCGGCGCAATTGGGCGCTGCGGCAAGCGCCCGGCCGGCAAGCAGCAGGACGGCCAGGAAAGACAAGAAGAACAGCAGGTTGAGCGCCGCAAGCAGCTTCAACGAGACCAGGGCCGCGCGGTCGGCGATGGCGATGACGCGTTTCATGAAGAAGCATCTTAGCGCCGAAAAGCGGCAAAACGGTTAATCGGATCGGGGAAATTGTCTTCGGTCGGCTCTGGTTTGCGGCGTAGACGTTCTGCGGGTTGGCGACGCGTATGGACATGGCGCGCCTTGGTGGTTAGCGGAAACGCCCATCACGTCGTCATCCACGGGCGGAGCAAGGAGCGAAGCGACGCGCGCAGACCCGAGGATCCATGCCGTGCCTTCAAAGCGCCGCTGCGGCCCAGAATTCTGCACCGTTGCACCCCACGGCCGAGTGCACGGGATGGATTCTAGGGTCTACGCGCGTCGCTGCGCTCCTTGCTCCGCCCTAGAATGACGAGTTCGGAGGGCTCCGAATGGCCTCAGAAGCGATCACGCCCTTGGATGCGCCTTCTCGTAGATGTCGAGCAGCCTCGCGGTGTCGACGCCGGTATAGATCTGGGTGGTCGACAGGCTGGCGTGGCCGAGCAGCTCCTGGATGGTGCGCAGGTCGCCGCCGCGGCCGAGCAGGTGGGTGGCGAAGGAATGCCGCAAGGCATGCGGCGTCGCGGTGTCGGGCAGGTTGAGCGCCGAGCGCAGCTTCGCCATCTCGCGCTGGACGATGGCCGGGTTGAGCGGGCCGCCACGGGCGCCACGGAACAGCGGGCCGTCGGGACCAATATGGAAAGGGCAGAGCCGGCGGTATTCGGCAACCGCCTTGCGGGCCACCGGCAGCACCGGCACCAGCCGCGTCTTGCCGCCCTTGCCGGTGACGCGCAGCACACTGTCGGCTTCCGTTGCGAGGTCGGCGCCGGTCAGGCCCAGCGCCTCGGAGATGCGCAGGCCGGAGCCGTAGAGCAGCGTCAGCACGGCGGCGTTGCGTGCGGCGATCCACGGCTCTTCCGCCAGTTGGCCCTCCATCGCCACGACCTGTTTCGCGTCGCTTGCCGTCAGCGGCTTGGGCAACGATTTCGGCTGGCGCGGCGCGCGCAGGGCTGCGGCGCCTGCCGCGTTGACCATCCCGCGTTTTTCGAGAAAGCGCAGCAGCGAGCGGATGCCGGCAAGGCCGCGCCCCAGCGTGCGGGCGCCAGCGCCTTCATTGCGCCGCGCAGCGAGGAAGCCGCGCAGATCGGCCGGCCGCAGGTCGGCGATGTCGGAGATACCCGGCGCGCCGCCGCAATGGCCGGTCAAGAAGTGCAGGAACTGGCGGGTGTCGCGCTCATAGGCCTCGACCGTCTCCGGCGACAGGCGGCGCTCATGCGCCAGCGTTTTCAGCCAGGTCTCGCGGGCCGCCTGAAGGTCGGGTTTTGCCGGGATGAGGAATTCCTGCATGGGCTTTTTCCGTTTTTTGGCAGTTTCGGACGTGCGGGTTAGGAAGCGGTGAAGAGGCCGTCATTGAAATGACGGCTTGAGGGGATTAGAGCAGGGCAAAGGAAGCGCCGCCGATGTCGAAGCTCGAAAACCCCGTACAGATGGCCGTGATCGGTGCCGCGCACGGCATCAAGGGCGAATTGCGGGTGAAAACCTTCACCGGCGATCCGCTGGCGCTGGCCGATTACGGTCCGCTTTATGCCAGGGACGGCCGCGCCTTCCAGATCACCGATATCAGGCCAGCCGGGACTGTGGTGGTCGTGCGTTTCAAAGGCGTCGGTGACCGCAACGCCGCCGAGGCGCTGGCCGGCACCGAGCTTTTCGTCGACCGCTCGGTGTTGCCCGACGACGGCGAGGAGGACGAGTTCTATCACGCCGATCTCATCGGCCTCGATGTAAGGGACGATACGGGCGTCATCGGCAGGGTCGTCGCCGTGCATAATTTCGGTGGCGGCGACATACTCGACGTCACGCTTGCCGGTCGCAAGGGCGTGCTGATCCCGTTCACGCAGGCCGCGGTGCCGCATGTCTCGATCGCCGACGGATTCGTTGAGGTCAACCCTCAGGCGGCGGGGCTGGTCGAAGACGAAGAAGGCGACGAAGCGCCCAGGGATGCCGGCTTCGACCCGAAGGGTCGGCCGCGCGGACCGAAGGATGCCGGGGGCAATCGGTGAGCTTTGCCGCCTCGGTGCTGACGCTCTATCCGGAGATGTTTCCAGGCGCGCTCGGCCTGTCGCTGGCCGGCCGCGCGCTGGAGGCCGGAACTTGGTCGCTCGACGCGATCCAGATCCGCGATTTCGCCACCGACAGGCATCGCACCGTCGACGACACGCCGGCCGGCGGCGGCGCCGGCATGGTGATGCGCGCCGACGTGCTGGCCAAGGCCATAGACCACGCCTCGCCGCCGGGCGACGAGCGCCCAAGGCTGCTGATGAGCCCGCGCGGCAAACCGCTGACCCAGGCGCGTGTGCGTGAGCTCGCCGCCGGGCCGGGCGTGGTCGTCCTGTGCGGCCGCTTCGAAGGTGTCGACCAGCGGCTGATCGAGGCGCGAGAACTGGAAGAGGTCTCGATCGGCGATTTCATCCTGTCGGGCGGCGAGCCGGCAGCACTTGTGCTGCTCGATGCCGTGGTGCGGCTGCTGCCGGGCGTCATGGGCAATGCCGTGTCGGGCGAGGAAGAAAGTTTCGAGAACGGCCTGCTCGAGCATCCGCACTACACGCGGCCGCAGGAGTTCGAAGGCAGGCCGATTCCCGACGTGCTGATTTCCGGCAACCACAAGAAGATTGCCGAATGGCGTCGCGCGGAGGCCGAGAAGCTGACGCGGGAGCGGCGGCCGGATCTGCTGAGGGCTGCTCAGCCCTTAGTAAAATAGTAAAAGGCCAGAAACAGGCCGACGGCAACGACGAAGCCGCGCACGATGCCTTGCGGCACGCGCTTGGCGATCCAGACGCCGGCATAGCCGCCCAGCGCGCCGCCCGGGATCATGACGATCGCCTGCGGCCAGGCGACGACGCCGCCCGAAACGAAGACCAGGATGGCGATGGCCGCGATGACCACGGCCAGCATGTTCTTCAGCGCGTTGAGCCGGTGGTAGTCGCCGGCCTGCGTCAGGCCGAGCGTCGCCAGCATCATCACGCCCATGCCGGCGCCGAAAAAGCCGCCATAGACGGAGGTCGCGAACTGGGCGAGCGATCCGGCGAATGAGCCGACCTTGGCTTCGGCCCCAGGCTTGGGCGCCGGTTTCAGCCACGGCCCGGCGGCGAACAGCGCGGTGGCGGCGATCAGCAGCCAGGGCACCAGGGCGCGGAAAGACGGATTGGAAAGCGCAAGCAGGATGAGCGAGCCGGCCAGCGCGCCGAGGGCGGAGATGACGCAGAGCAGCAGCGCCTGGCGCCAAAAATGCCTGATGTCGTCGAGATAGGCGAGCGTCGAGGTGATATAGCCGGGAAACTGCGTCACCGAGGAGGTGGCATTGGCGACGATCGGCGGCAGGCCGACCAAGCTCATGGCGCCGAAGGTGACGAAGGTGCCGCCGCCGGCGACGGCATTGACCGCGCCGGAGACAAAACCTGAAAGAAAGAGCAAGGCGGCATCGAAAAAAGTCATTTCCCCGCTTAGGAAGCTTGCAGGCCGCGCGCAACCCGGCACGGCCGCGTAAACGTGGGGCCATGGACGCAAGAATATGCCGCAACGCCCTTGTTTCGGTGCACGTCGTCGTCCCGGAAACCGCGCACAGTTCCGGGCGACATGCATTAGGGCGTGACAAAGCGGCAAAATGGCTGTATGTGCCCGCCCGAACCGGAAGAACGATCTTCTGGACCCGTCAACAAGTGCGGTGTAGCCGTCCCTGCCCGATGTTTCGACAAAGGGCATAGCCGAGCGGTCATTGGAACTGCAAGGCGAGCGCAGGACGCTCTGACTGTCGGAAGAACAAGAAGTGGATATTTGAGATGGATCTCATCCGTCAGCTCGAGGCCGAACAGGCCGCCAAGATCGAAGCCAAGCGCAAGCTGCCCGAATTCCAGCCGGGCGACACCGTGCGCGTCCAGGTGCGCGTCACCGAAGGCACCCGCACCCGCGTCCAGGCCTATGAGGGCGTCGTCATCGCCCGCGCCGGCTCGGGCTTCCAGGAGAATTTCACCGTACGCAAGATTTCCTACGGCGAAGGCGTCGAGCGCGTTTTCCCGGTCTACTCGCCGATGGTCGAGGGCGTCGAGATCGTGCGCCGCGGTAAGGTTCGCCGCGCCAAGCTCTATTACCTGCGCGACCGTCGCGGCAAGTCGGCCCGCATTTCGGAAAACACCGGCGTGCGCGCCCGCAAGCTGAACGATGAGGAGCGCGATGCGCTGAACGCCGAGCGCGCCCGCATCGAGGCCGAGAAGGTCGCCGCCGCCCAGGCGCTGGCCGCCGAGACGGCCGCCAAGGAAGCCGCCGAGAAGAAGGCCGCCGCCGAGGCCGCTTCGGCCGAATAAGGTTTTTGCGAGACAGGTTTCGGAAAGGCGGCTTCGGCCGCCTTTTTTCGTTGTGCAGCTGTCGCAAGCGTGCGGAATTTGATCGAAGCCTTCGCGTTTCGAAACCATCCTTGAAGAGCACTGGATTGCGCATTCACGCGCCGCGGCAGTGCGGAGCGGCTTGCAAGGCGCATGCGGCAAGCTAAAGTCGACGCCGGATTTTCTCTTGGCGCGCGAACATCGCGCGGCCAAATCACATTCGGGGAGCTTGTCATGACCAAGTCGAAACTGCTGCTGGCCGCCATGGTGGCCTGGCTTCTCGCGCCTGTCGCGGCGCTCGCCGGCAACCTGCCCGATCTCGGCGGCAAAAAGGTCGTGGTGGTGACGGAGAACGCCTATCCGCCGCTGCAGTTCATCGACAACAAGACCGGCAAGCAGATCGGCTGGGAATATGACGCGATGGACGAGATCGCCAAGCGGCTGAACTTCAAGGTCGAGTACCAGAACACCTCCTGGGACGCGATGATCCAAGCGGTCTCCGACAACCAGTACAACATCGGCATGACCGGCATCACCATCAAGGACGACCGCAAGGAGAAGGTCGATTTCTCCGACCCCTATATGCGCTCGGAGCAGTTCATGCTGGTGCGCGGCGATGAAAGCCGCTTCACCGACGCCAAGAGCTTCGGCGCCTTCAAGGACGGGCTGATCGGCGCCCAGCCGGGCACCACGCCCTTCTACACCGCCGTCTACAGCGTGCTCGACGGCAACGAGCAGAACCCGCGCATAAAGCTGTTCGAGACGTTCGGCGCGACCGTGCAGGCGCTGAAATCGGGCGACGTCGACGTTGTGCTCACCGACGGCACCGCCGGCCAGGGCTATGTCGATGCCTCCGAAGGCAAGCTGAAGCTGATCGGCGGACCGCTCGGCACCGAGGATTTTGGGTTCATCTTCCCGAAGGGCTCGGACCTGGTGAAGCCGGTCAACGCCGCCATCGCCGCGCTCAAGGCCGACGGCACGTTCGACAAGCTCAACAAGAAGTGGTTCCTCGATTACAAGATGGGGCAGTGAACTCGTCTTGTTGCGCGCAGTGAGTTTGCAGGAAATTGCGCTGACCTTGCGCCAAGTCCCCCCTCTCTGGCCTGCCGGCCATCTCCCCCTCAAGGAGGGAGATTGGCAGCTCCGACCACGGCGCTCTTCATTCAACGTCGGTGATTGGCGAAAGCCCACGCAACGTTCGATCTCCCCCCTTGAGGGGGAGATGGCCGGCAGGCCAGAGAGGGGGGCCTGGGCGCTATCTTCTCGAGACGTCCGCTCCATCGGCAACACCTGATGCCGACACCCACCTCCAAACCCGAATTCCCCTGGTGGCTGGCGGCCGCCCTCGTTCTGGCACTGGCCGCCGCTGTCGCCATCGCCTCCAGCGACCTCTATGCGCAAGTCTTCGCCACCGTCGCCAAGGGCATCGGCATCACCATCTTCGTCACTGCGGTCGCTTTCGCTTTAGCCTCCGCCTTCGGGCTCGGCATCGCGCTGATGGCGCTGTCGGGATCGCAGTGGCTGCGCCAGACCGCGCGCTTCTATGTCGAGATCATCCGCGGCGTGCCGATCCTGGTGCTGTTGTTCTGGATCGCCTTTGCTGGCGCGCCGGCCTTCGTCGCCGCCTGGAATGCGCTGACCGCGCCGCTGCAGGGCGCCGGCCTGATCGGCGAGCTGCTGGTGCGCGACGTCTCGCTGCTCTGGCGCGCCATCATGGCTTTGACCATCGGCTACTCGGCCTTCATCTCGGAAGTGTTCCGCGCCGGCATCCAATCGGTCGAGAAGGGCCAGATCGAGGCGGCCAAGGCGCTCGGGCTCAGCCGAGTCCAGCGCTTCCGGCTGATCGTCTTCCCGCAGGCGATCCGCACCATCCTGCCGCCGCTCGGCAACGACTTCGTCGCCATGGTCAAGGATTCCTCGCTGGTCTCGGTGCTCGGCGTCGCCGACATCACCCAGATGGGCAAGGTCTATGCCGCGGGCTCCTTCCGCTTCTTCGAGACCTATTCGATCGTCGCCTATATCTACCTGATCCTCACCGTCGGCCTGTCGCTGGCACTGCGGGCGCTGGAACAGCGGCTGCGCCGCCAGCATCAGGAATAGCCGGAAGCAAAGTCCGCGCTCCCTCATTGTTTTTGACGCAATTCCGGACGGAAAACCGGTTCCCACTTTTCCTGGAATTGCTCTAGCTTGGGTCATGTGCATCCGGCGGAGGAGACGCCCATGAATTTCGACAAAGCCAATGCGGCGCTGGATTCCGTCTATTCGGCCGATTCGCCGGAAGGGCTCGCAAAGGCCTATGCCGACTGGGCGGCGACTTACGACAGCGAGACCGCCTCGCTGGGCTACCTTCTGCCTTTCCTCATCGCCGCCTGGGTGGCGCGGCACGTGCCGGCGGGCGAAGGTCCGCTGCTCGACGCCGGCTGCGGCACGGGCCTGTCGGGGCCGTCGCTGAAGGCTTTGGGCTATGGCGACATCGCCGGGCTCGACCTCTCCGACGACATGCTGAAGATCGCCGCCAGCCGTCAGGCCAATGGCAGGCCGGCCTATAGCGAGCTGAAGAAGGCGATGCTCGGCGGCCCGCTGCCCTGGCCCGACCGGCATTTCCGCGCCTTCTTCTCGACCGGCGTCTTCACCATCGGCCACGCGCCGGCTTCGGGATTGCATGAACTGGTGCGCATCACCAAAAGCGGCGGCCACGCCATCTTCACCGTGCGCGACCAGGTCTTCGAGAGCGGCGGTTTTCAGGCAGTGTTCGACCAGCTGGCGAAGGCGGGGAAATGGCGGCTGGTCGAGGAAAGTCCATGGTTCCGCTGCTATGCCATCGGCGACCCGGAGGCGCTGGTGAAGACGTTTGTGTTCGAGGTGGTGTGAGCGCAGCCTTCCCCTTCTCCCCTTGTGGGAGAAGGTGGCCGCGAAGCGGCCGGATGAGGGGTGCTCCAGGCAAAACCAGCGTCTCACTCCGCTGGAACACCCCTCATCCGTCTCGGCGCTGCGCGCCGATCCACCTTCTCCCACAGGGGGAGAAGGGGAAGTCGCGCTGATTGCCGAAAAGCCAAAACATTGCTATCTACCGCGCCATGGAAAAGCTTTTCAGCGATCCGGCCTATAAGGGTTTCGTGCTGCAGGACAGAAAGCGCCTGCCGTCGCGTTTCTCCGCGCGCGTCTGCGGCGCGCTCACCAGCCGACTTCGCTGAACCGACCGATCGCAGTCGTCGCGCCGGATTGCCGGCGTCCCTTTCCCATTCTCATATCGACGGATTTACGCACATGAGCGCACCGCGCACCCTCTACGACAAGATCTTCGACGACCACACGGTCGACCGCCAGGACCACGGCACTTGCCTGCTCTATATCGACCGCCACCTCGTGCACGAGGTCACCAGCCCGCAGGCCTTCGAAGGCCTGCGCATGAGCGGCAGAAAAGTCCGGCATCCGGAAAAGACGCTGGCCGTCGTCGACCATAACGTGCCGACCTCGCCCGAGCGCAAGTTCGGCATCAAGAATGAGGAAAGCCGCATCCAGGTCGAGGCGCTGGCCAAGAACGCCAAGGATTTCGGCATCGACTATTATTCCGAGAACGATGTCCGCCAGGGCATCGTCCACATCATCGGGCCCGAGCAAGGCTTCACGCTGCCCGGCATGACCATCGTCTGCGGCGACAGCCATACCTCCACGCATGGCGCGTTCGGCGCGCTTGCGCATGGCATCGGCACGTCCGAGGTCGAGCATGTGCTGGCGACGCAAACGCTGATCCAGCGCAAAGCCAAGAACATGCTGGTGCGCGTCGACGGCCAACTGCCGGAAGGCGTCACCGCCAAGGACATCATCCTCGCCATCATCGGCGAGATCGGCACCGCCGGCGGCACCGGCTACGTCATCGAATATGCCGGCGAAGCGATCCGCTCGCTGTCGATGGAAGGCCGCATGACGATCTGCAACATGTCGATCGAAGGCGGCGCCCGCGCCGGCCTGATCGCGCCGGACGAGACGACCTTCGCCTATGTCAAGGACAAGCCGCGCGCCCCGAAGGGCGCCGCCTGGGATGCGGCGCTCGCCTATTGGAAGACGCTGCAGTCCGACGAAGGCGCGCATTTCGACAAGGTCGTGGTGCTCGACGCGCAGAAACTGCCGCCGATCGTCTCCTGGGGTTCTTCGCCCGAGGACGTCGTCTCGGTGCAGGGTACCGTGCCCGATCCGCAAGAGATCGCGGACGAGAACAAGCGCAGCTCGAAGATCCGCGCGCTCGACTATATGGGGCTGACGCCTGGAACCAAGATCACCGACATCGAGCTCGACCGCGTCTTCATCGGTTCCTGCACCAATGGCCGCATCGAGGACTTGCGCGCCGCAGCCAAAGTGGTCGAGGGCAAGAAGGTCAATCCGCGCGTCAATGCCATGATCGTGCCGGGTTCGGGCCTGGTCAAGGAACAGGCGGAGGCCGAGGGCCTCGACAAGATCTTCGTCGCCGCCGGCTTCGACTGGCGCGAGCCAGGCTGCTCGATGTGCCTGGCCATGAACGACGACCGGCTGAAGCCGCATGAACGCTGCGCCTCGACCTCGAACCGTAATTTCGAGGGCCGGCAGGGCTTCAAGGGCCGCACTCATCTGGTGTCGCCGGCCATGGCGGCGGCCGCGGCGATCGCCGGCCACTTCGTCGACATCCGCGACTGGAAATAACAGCCGGCCGCGTCTCTCAACAAGGGCCCGGACAGGACGTCCGGGCCTTTTGCTTTCAGCGATCTATCTGCGAATGATCTCGTGAAACTCCTCGCGCCGGCCGGGCTCGTCGGCGGCGACGACCAAGGCCAGCTGCCGCTCGTCGAAAATCCTGAACCACTCGTCCCACTCCACGAGTTCGTAGCCGCCGCTGTTGATCGGACGCTCCGGGCGGTCGGTATCTTCATAGGCCTGCTGCCCAAAAACCAGCCGCAGCATGGGCTGCGTTCCAGCTTCGGGCGAGACGTCGACGATGGCCGGGAAGCCGGCGCGCGCCGCCGCCCAGGAGCGGATTTCATCGTGGTTCGTCAAAGTGATCGTGCCCGCCATCTCGATCGTCTCCCGTCTGGCGTCTCCTGTCTGGCCGGACAACGCCGCTCCGGCAGGCCGGTTCCGCGTGGCATGCGATGTATCTATCGAGACTTAACCGCTTGTTTGGGCTTGCGTCCTAGTATCTCCCGTTGGGTAAGTTGGGAAAAGTCGTAGTCTTTTGGACACCGGTCTGCTCATAGCGCTGCTCAATCCGACGATAGCGCTGGCGCTCGGCGCTGCGTTCCTCGTGCTGTGGTCCTATCAGCGCCATCGACCGTATCTGGCTGTGCTCGGCGCGAGCTACTGTCTGTCGGCGCCGGGTTTCCTGCTGCAATATTTCACGCTTCCGATCGGCGTGGCGCTGACCAAGCTCGTTTCGAACATCTGCTTCACGATCGCGGCCTGCTGCCTCGCCAGCGCGATCATCGCGCGCTACGGGCGGCGCGTGCCCTATGTCGGGATCGGCATCGTGACCGGCGGCGGGCTCGCCGCCTTCATCTGGTTCATGTTCGTCCAGCCGGACCTCACCTGGCGCGTGCTTGTCATGAATTTCGGCTTCGGCGCGCTCAGCCTGCTGGTCGGCGCCGAGCTGAGAACGGTGCGCCACAACGGCCCAACCGAGAAAATCCTGCTCGTGCTGTCGCTGCTTTCGGGGCTGAACTTCATCGCCCGCACGCTGGTTGTCGTCATCGCGCACGGGCCGTTCCCCAGCTATGACGGGTTCTACGGATCGTCCTACTGGACGACCGCGCTGCTTTCGCACGCGCTGTTGTCGCTGCTGACCGCGCTTTGCCTGTTCACGGCGGCGGCGCTCGATGTGATGAGGGCGCTGAAGGACGAGACCCATACCGACCCGCTCTCGGGCATCCTCAATCGCCGCGGCTTCGAGGAACGGGCGAACCTGTTGCTCGACCAGTGCGGCAAGGCCGGATTTCCCGTCGCGCTGGTGCTTGCCGATCTCGATCACTTCAAGGCGCTGAACGACCAGCATGGGCATGAGGCCGGCGACCGGGTGATTGCCGACTTCGCCGCCAAGCTGCGTTCCGCCACCGGCGCGCGCGGGGCCGCCGGCCGCATCGGCGGCGAAGAGTTCGCCGTGCTTTTGCCGCTGAGCGACCTGGCGTCGGCAAGGCTCTTTGCCGAAGCGATCCGCGCCTTCTATTCGGCCGGCGCGATCGAGGGCCTGCCGCCCGGCGTCAGGGTGACCGCCAGCTTCGGCGTCGCCGCCCGCTCCGGCAGGGAAGGGCTGATGCCGCTGATGCGGCGCGCCGACGAGGCGCTCTACAAGGCCAAGAAGAACGGCCGCGACAGCGTGCGGCTTTCCTATGAGAGACCTGAAACCGCCTTCGCTGCCGAGCCGCTCGCCGTCGGCTGATACATACAGGCCCGGCGCAAACCCCTGCTTAGCCCAGAAGGCGATCGCAACATTCGCGATTGCCCGACGCTCCTGCAACTTCGTCATCCTCGGGCTTGACCCGAGGATCCATGCCGTTACCTCTGTCGTAGAATGCTGCGGTGCAAATTCTGCAATCGCCGCAACGCCTTAATGGAACGGCATGGATTCTAGGGTCTGCGCGCGTCGCTCCGCTCCTTGCTTCGCCCTAGAATGACGAGCGCGTGGGCGTTTGCAGCTAATCGCAGAGGCCGGTCATGCGTTGGCATTAACTGTTCTTCGCCCGTCGATGTTTTTCTGTCCGGAATGTCCGACGAAGGAAGATATGGGCAGCGCTGACTTCATATTGATGATCAACCTGCTCGTCGCCGGGCTGCTGGCGGGGCCGTTCATGTCAATTGCCGGCCGCGATTGCGTGCGTGTCAGGCGCGCTGCGGCGGCGCCAAACGCGACGATCTTCAGCGGCAAGGATTGAGATTGGGCATCTCGCCGTCGGAAAGCCCGTACATATAGGAACGGCCCTTGACCAGCACCGGCGGCTGGTAGCAGCCGGGCGCACCGGCCTCGTCCGCATCGTCGTAGATCACACCTGGCTGGCCGCCGGTGTATTCGGAAAATTCCTTCGCGAGCTTGCCCTCGCCGACGATGATGCGCTTGTAGCCGGCGGCGCTGTCGATGACGAGATTGCCGAAGGAATCGGCATAGACGCGGTCATGGTGGCGCAAGCCGGCTTCCGCCGGCGCGGCGATTGCCGTCACCAGCCCCGCGAACGCCGCGGCGGCAACGCCTGCCCGCACTGAATTCGA
Organism: Mesorhizobium sp. B2-8-9; assembly: GCF_006439475.1. NCBI lineage: Bacteria > Pseudomonadati > Pseudomonadota > Alphaproteobacteria > Hyphomicrobiales > Phyllobacteriaceae > Mesorhizobium > Mesorhizobium sp. B2-8-9. The sequence continues at coordinate 39,933 of NZ_VFTQ01000036.1, forward strand.
ACGCATGTCGCTCTCCCTTGATGACGCAATGAATCGCGCCTGAATTCCGGTTCGAATCGGAAATTAACCCTTTCTTAACCTTTGTTAAGAGGCGGAAGGCTTTCGGAGCCGGTTGTTAAGGAACATGGTTAATTTTCGAAAGCGGGCTTTCCCGACGGCGAGGGCGACCCTGGCGCAGGGCTGACTCCGGGTCAGCTTGATCTTGCGTCGCCGCGTGGCTACAGCGGTCCACCGTTTCACGGAAAGGGCAACCGCCTATCTCGTTGTTTCGATGCAATTCCGGACGGAAGGGGATGACGAAGGCGCCGAACCCAACCGTTCACACTTTTCCTGGAATTGCTGTAGCGTGCCGCACACGAAAGGGCAGCGCATGAGCTTTGGCCGCACGGTTCGAGTGTCGATCGCCATCCCGCTGCTTCTGGCGGCCGCGGCCTGCGTGCCGCAGGACGGCGCGCCGAAGGTGGCGAATGCCGCCCCACCCGCTGGCTCGACTGCTCCGGCCCCGCAGTCCGCTGCACCCGTGGTGCCGCCAGCAGCTGCAACACCCCCGATACCTGCAACAGCCCCGGTAGCTACAACCGCGCCGGCACCTGCAACGACCAAGACCCCCGCAACCCGCGCGCCCGCAACCAAGATCGTCACAGACCTTACCGTGCCGCGGTCCGGCATCGGCACGGCCAACTATAGATGCGGCAATGGCGGCATGATCACCATCCAGAATCTCGGCTCGTCGTTACGCCTGGTCCGCCCGGACGGCTCGACCGAGGAATTCGCGGCCTCACCCACCAACCAGAGCAGCCGTTACCAGGAAGCGGCGACGCATGACGCAATCGTGATCGACGGACGCGAAGCGCTGGTGATGAAGAGGGGATCGACGCCGCAGACTTGCAGGCGCTGAGGTGCGACGATATTCGGGAGAGGCCGGCCCGCCCGGATCCCGACGCGCCCGGCCGCCGCGTCAGTCATCTGATTGCTGCGCTGCAGCGAATGCTGCGCCGGCTCGAAACAGCCGCTAATCGATTGAAGCGCGCGGCCCTCAATTTGTCAGACTAAATGATGTTTCCAAAACGATTTTCCGGCTTTGACGCGGTGCAAAAAGAGCATTAGAAACCGGCTGTCCGATGCCATAAATGGGGGCGGCAAACGCCGCATTCCCATCTCGGCATTCAGGATGCCGAACTGGGGGAGCCATGAGCAAATCACCAGCCACCCGCGCAGTTGCCAGACGTGAACGGCCGCTCTCGCCGCATCTGACGATCTACCGGCCGCCGATCACGATGACGATGTCGATCATCCATCGCATCACCGGCGGCGCGCTTTATTTCGGAACGCTCCTGGTGGCGGCGTGGCTGATCGCCGCTGCGAGCTCGCAGGCCGCCTTCGACTGGGTCAACTGGGCCTTCGGCTCCTGGCTCGGCCGACTTGTTCTCTTCGGCTACACCTGGGCGCTGATGCACCACATGCTGGGCGGGCTGCGCCACCTCATCTGGGACACCGGCGCGGGACTGGAAAAACACACAGCGTCCAGGATCGCCTGGGCGACGCTCGCCGGCTCGATCGTGCTGACGCTGCTGATCTGGATCGCCGGCTATATGGCGCGGGGAGCTTTCTGATGGCCGCCAACAATTCGGACATGCGCACGCCGCTGGCGAAGGTCCGCGGCCTCGGTTCGGCCCGTGAGGGCACCGGTCATTTCTGGCGGCAGCGGCTGACCGCCATCGCCAACATTCCTTTGATCCTGTTCTTCGTCGGCTTCCTCATCGCGGTCACAGGCCATGACTACACGGATGTGCGGGCGGCGCTTGCGAACCCGTTCGTGGTGGTCATGCTCGGGCTGGTGCTGATCTCGCCGCTTTACCACATGCGCATCGGCATGCAGGTGATCATCGAGGATTACGTGCATGGCGAGGGCATGAAGCTGGCGCTGATCGCTCTCAACACCTTCTTCTGCGTGGCAGTTGGTGTCGCTTCGCTGTTCGCCCTGCTCAAACTCGCATTCGGAGGCTGACGTCTTGGCCAACGCAAATACAGCCAGCACGGCTGCCGCCTATACCTTTGTCGACCACAAATTCGACGTCGTCATCGTCGGCGCCGGTGGCGCCGGCCTGCGCGCCACGCTTGGCATGGCCGAGCAGGGGCTGCGCACGGCCTGCATCACCAAGGTTTTCCCGACGCGCTCGCACACCGTCGCGGCGCAAGGCGGCATCGCCGCCTCGCTGTCGAACATGGGGCCGGACTCCTGGCAATGGCACATGTACGACACCGTCAAGGGCTCGGACTGGCTGGGCGATGTCGACGCCATGGAATACATGGTGCGCGAGGCGCCGGCCGCCGTCTACGAGCTCGAGCATTACGGCGTGCCGTTCTCGCGCACCGAAGAGGGCAAGATCTACCAGCGGCCGTTCGGCGGCCATATGATGAACTATGGCGACGGTCCGCCGGTGCAGCGCACCTGCGCGGCCGCCGACCGCACCGGCCACGCCATCCTGCACACGCTCTACGGCCAGTCGCTGAAGAACAACGCGCAGTTCTTCATCGAATATTTCGCGCTCGACCTGATCATGGAACCGGACGGCACCTGCACCGGCGTCGTGGCCTGGAACCTCGACGACGGCACAATCCACCGCTTCTCGGCCAAGATGGTGGTGCTGGCGACCGGCGGCTATGGGCGGACCTATTTCTCCGCCACCTCGGCGCATACCTGCACCGGCGACGGCGGCGGCATGGCAGCCAGGGCCGGGCTGCCGCTGCAGGATATGGAGTTCGTGCAGTTCCATCCAACCGGCATCTACGGCGCCGGCTGCCTGATCACCGAGGGCGCGCGCGGCGAAGGCGGCTATCTCGTCAATTCCGAGGGCGAGCGCTTCATGGAGCGCTACGCGCCGTCGGCCAAGGACCTCGCCTCGCGCGACGTCGTCTCGCGCTGCATGACGCTGGAGATCCGCGAGGGACGCGGCGTCGGCAGGAACAAGGACCACATCTTCCTGCATCTCGACCATCTTGACCCGGCGGTGCTGCACGAGCGGCTGCCGGGTATTTCCGAGTCGGCCAAGATCTTCGCCGGCGTCGATCTTACCAAGGAGCCGATCCCGGTGCTGCCGACGGTGCACTACAATATGGGCGGCGTGCCGACCAATTACTGGGGCGAGGCGCTCAATCCGACCGTCGACAATCCGGACCGCGTGTCGCCCGGCCTGATGGCGGTCGGCGAGGCCGGCTGCGCCTCGGTGCACGGCGCCAACCGGCTCGGCTCCAACTCGCTGATCGACCTCGTCGTGTTCGGCCGCGCGGCGGCGATCCGCGCCGGCCATGTGATCGACCGCAAGTCGGCGATCCCGTCGCCCAACGCGGCCTCGGTCGAGAAGATCATGGAGCGCTTCGACAGGCTGCGCCACGCCAACGGCTCGACGCCGACGGCCGTGCTGCGCGAGAAGATGCAGCGCGCCATGCAGGAAGACGCCGCCGTATTCCGCACGCAGGAATCGCTGGAGAACGGCTGCAGGCGCATTTCGGAACTCTGGCGCGAGCTCAAGGACATCAAGGTCACCGACCGCTCGATGATCTGGAATTCCGACCTCGTCGAGACGCTGGAGCTGGAAAACCTGATGGCCAACGCCATCACCACGGTCTACGGCGCCGAGGCGCGCAAGGAGAGCCGCGGCGCGCATGCGCGCGAGGATTTCTCGGCGCGCGACGACGCCAACTGGCGCAAGCATACGCTGGCCCATCTGAGCGAGGACGGCAAGGTGACGCTGACCTACAGGCCGGTGCATACCGAGCCGCTGCTGGCGGAAAAGGACGGCGGCATCAGCCTGGCCAAGATCGCGCCGAAGGCGCGGGTGTATTGACCATGGCGCAGGCGACCACGGGATATTCCGGCACGCCGCTCCCGGCCAAGCTTGGCCTCAGGGACGGCATGGTCGCCGCCTTCATCGCGCTGCCGCCGGAGCTCGATGCGCTTACCGAGGCGGTGTCCTTTGCCGGCGTCGACAGGCTCGCCGAGTGGTCGGCGATCTCGGGCAGCCGGAAATACGATGCCGTGCACGCCTTCACCCGGCAGCGCGCCGAGGTCGAGGACGGCCTGCCCGGCATCGAGACGGCGATCAAGCGCGACGGCATGGTCTGGGTCTCCTGGCCGAAGAAGGCATCGAAAGTGCCGACCGACGTCACCGAGGACGTCATCCGGTCGGAGGCGCTGAAGCGCGACCTGGTCGACGTCAAGGTCGCCGCCGTGAACGAAATCTGGTCCGGGCTGAAGCTCGTCATCCGAAAGGACCGCAGGTAATGGTCGAACTCACGCTTCCCAGGAACTCGAAGGTCCAGCAAGGCAAGACCTGGCCGAAGCCGGAAGGCGCGACCAACCTGCGCGAATACCGCATCTACCGCTGGTCGCCGGACGATGACGCGAATCCGCGCATGGACACCTATTTCGTCGACATGGACGATTGCGGGCCGATGGTTCTCGACGCGCTGTTGTGGATCAAGAACAAGATCGATCCGACGCTGACGCTGCGCCGTTCCTGCCGCGAAGGCATTTGCGGCTCCTGCGCCATGAACATCGACGGCTCCAACACGCTGGCCTGCACCAAGGGCGTCGAGGATATTTCCGGCGCGGTGAAGATCTATCCGCTGCCGCATATGCCGGTGATCAAGGACCTGGTGCCGGACCTCACCAACTTCTATGCCCAGCACGCCTCGATCGAGCCGTGGCTGAAGACGGTCTCGCCGACGCCCGCCAAGGAATGGCTGCAGAGCCACGAGGACCGCGAGAAGCTCGACGGGCTCTACGAATGCATCCTGTGCGCCTGCTGCTCGACCTCCTGCCCGAGCTATTGGTGGAACGGCGACCGTTACCTCGGCCCGGCCACGCTGCTGCAGGCGTACCGCTGGCTGATCGACAGCCGCGACGAGGCGACGGGCGAGCGGCTCGACAATCTCGAAGACCCGTTCCGGCTCTATCGCTGCCACACCATCATGAACTGCGCGCAGGCCTGCCCGAAGGGGCTTAACCCCGCCAAGGCGATCGCCGAGATCAAGAAGATGATGGTGGAGAGGCGCGTTTAGGCTGGGAATGTCGCTGCCTGCCGATTTCGCACCGGATGCGGTCGCGGCGATCCGCGCGCGGCTGGACACGGCCCGTGCGCAGGGTGCGCGAATTCTTTTCGCCATCGAAAGCGGCAGCCGGGCCTGGGGTTTTCCGTCGCCCGACAGCGATTATGATTGCCGTTTTGTCTATATACGTTCCGTGGCCGAACACCTCGCGCTGGAGCAGCCGCGCGACGTGATCGAGTTTCCGCTTGAAGGAGAAATCGACGCTGGCGGTTGGGATCTTCGCAAGGCCTTGCTTCTGGCTCTTGGAGGCAATGCGGTGATCGTGGAATGGGCCAAGTCGCCGATTGTATATGAGGAAGCGAAGGGTTTTCGGGAGCGCCTTCTCGACCTACTTGCCGAGATCGTCGATCCAGCTAGGGTCTCGCGCCACTATCTGGGCCTCGCGCGATCACATGTGGCAAAGATCGGCAGCTTTGCCGGAGAGGTGAAGCTCAAGAAGCTCTTCTACCTGATCCGCCCGATCGTAGCCCTGGACTGGATGGAGCAGCGCGACTTTGTCATGCTGCCGCCGATGAATATGGTCGACTGCCTAGCCGAGACCGAGATTCCAGCAAAGGCAACCAGCGAAATCCGGCGGCTTATCGAGAAAAAACGCGTGACGCGCGAACTGGGTACTGGCTCTATTCCGACCGAGATCGCGCGTTATCTCGAAGCGCGTTATGGTCATCACGAGATGAACTTGGCCGGTTCAGTCCGCGACGAGGCGCGGCAGGCGCGCAACCGCGCCCTGGCGACAGATTTCTATCGCAGGGAGGCAGAAAGCCCATGACCGATCTCCCCGTCCTCTCACCCGTCGAAGCCCGAGTCCTCGGTTCCCTGATCGAGAAGAAGGAGCTGACGCCGGACGTCTATCCACTGACGCTCAACGGCGCGCACGCCGCCGCCAACCAGAAGACGGCGCGCGAGCCGGTGATGGCGCTGGAGCTGACGGAGGTCCGGCGGGCCTTGAGCACGCTCGAGCAGAAAGGCCTCGTGCGCCAGGCCTTTGCCTCGCGCGTCGAGCGCTACGAGCATCTGATGGCGCAGCGCTTTTCGCTGACCACGCCGCAGATCGCGGTGATCGGGCTGCTGCTGTTGCGCGGTGCGCAGACGGCGCATGAATTGCTCGCCCGTTCGGAACGCATGGCGCGCTTTGTCTCGATCGAGGAGCTGCGGGGCAATCTAGACCTGATGATCGGCCGTCGTCCGCCGCTGATCGAGCTGCTCGAACGCGCGCCCGGCCAGCGCGAGGAGCGCTATGTGCATCTGCTGAGTGGTCCGGTGGAAGCGGCAGCGGTGGCGGCGGCGCCCTGGCAGCCGGCGGCGACATCTTCGGACACCGACCTCGAGGCGCGGGTCAAGGCGCTGGAGGAAGAGGTCGCTGAGTTGCGCGCCAAGATTGAGGCGCTGGGCGGTTAGCTCACTGGAAAGGCTGGCGCGAGGCGCCCCCCTCTGTCCTGCCGGACATCTCCCCCTCAAGGGGGGAGATTAGCAGTTCGGGCGCAGCGCCCCTCTTTCACCGTCGGCGATTGGCGAAAGCCGACGCGACATCTGATCTCCCCCCTTGAGGGGGAGATGCCCGGCAGGGCAGAGAGGGGGGCGAAGGATCGCCAGCCTTTGCGGAGAAGTTTCTCACCCCAGCCTAGCATCCAACGACACCTTGATCGCTCCCAGCGCCTTCGACACCGGGCATTCGGCCTTGGCCTTCTCGGCCAGCTCCTTGAACTTCGCCGCGTCGATGCCCGGCACCTTGCCGACCAGGGTGATGGCGCTGGCGGTGATGCCGGTGCCGGGCACCAGCGTCACCACGGCCTTGGCGTCGAGCTCGGCGGCCGGCGTGCCGTTTTCGGCCAGGAAGTGCGACAGCTGCATGGCATAGCAGCCCGCATGCGCGGCGGCGATCAGCTCTTCCGGATTGGTGCCGGATTTGCCGCTCTCGTCCTCGAAGCGCGCCTTGAACGAATAGGGCGTGCCCTTCAAGGTGCCGCTCTGGGTATCCAGCGTGCCGTTGCCTTCCTTCAGATTGCCTTTCCAGACGGCGTTTGCGGTGCGGTCCATGGAATCCTCCTGCCTTGTCGGGGTTTGCGCCGGCGGGCGCCGACGTTCCCCGGAACTATAGCGCGGGCGCGGCGGAAGACCATCCATGGCCCGGCACGATTGTGCTTGCGCGAGGCGATTCGAAAATTCTCAAAAAAACGCATGCAAAAATGTCGACTTCCCGTCTGCCCGACCGTCCTGCGGGCGGCCACTCCCGGCCGATGGAGGTTAAGATGGACAATCTGTTTCTTGCGGTCTGGGGAAAGCCCGAGCGAAAAGGGAGGCGACTTGAAGAGTTCTGGCTCGATCCGCCGGCGCTTGGCTTCAGCCGCCTGGCCGCCGCCATCGCCATCATCGGCGTCGCGACATGCCTGCTCGACCATGCGGCGACGGCAGGCAAAACCGGTACCGTCGCCTCCTATAATGCGTCGACGAAAGGAAGCTCGAAATGAAATATGTGCTGCTGGTCTATGGCGAGGAAAAGGATCTCTACGCGCTGACCCCCGAGCGTATGGCCAAGCTCGATGCCGACTCGCTCGGCTATGATCGGGAGCTCGACCGGCAAGGCAAGCTGGTCATCGCGCAGGCGCTGCAGTCGGTGAAGACGTCGAAATCGCTCCGGCGGCGCAAGGGCAAGGTGCTGGTGACCGACGGCCCCTTCGCCGAGACCAAGGAGCAATTGCTCGGCTTCGTCATGGTCGAGGCGGCGGATCTTGCCGAGGCGCTCGACATCGCGGCCAAGATCCCGCTGGCGGAGCTCGGCACGGTCGAGATCAGGGCGATCTACAACGTCCCGGGGTCATAGCCGCCGGTCAGCATGGGCGCGGCGTCGGTTGAAGCTGTCTCTTGCGGGAAACATCTTCAGGGTTTCTTCACCGGCCGCAACCGTTGCGTGTTGAAGCGATGCCGCGCTTCTTTTATCGTCGCCGCGATTTCGGGGGAATTCGGCATGCCTTTCCTGATCGCTATCCTCGGCCTGCTCGGAGCGGCCGCCATCTGGTGGTACCGGCTGAAATATATGAGCGACGCCGCGCGCGAGGTCGCCGATGTCGTCGGCCGTGTCCAGGGCAACATTCGTCGCAAGAAATTGCGCAATCAGGCCGCGCTCTCACCGCTGACGGCGATCGACGATCCGGTGGTGGCGGCGGCGACGCTGATCACCGCGATCGTCGCAGAGCGCGGTCCGATCCTGCCGCAGCGCGAGGCGGTCATTCGCGAGGTGATCGCGCAGATCGCGGACAGCCAGAAGAAGACCGATGAAGCGGTCGTCTACGCCAAATGGGCCGCCGCGCAGATCGACGACACGACGATCGTCATCGACAAGCTGGCGCCGTTCCTGCGCGAGCGCCTCGATCCGCATGAGCGGGACGACCTGCTCAGGATGCTGAACCGCGTCGCGCAAGGCGGCGGGCAGAGCCTCAGGATCGCCGACCAGCGGATGCTGAGGTTGCGGCAGAAGCTGGGCTTCGAGGTGAACTAGAATTCAGGTGAGGCCGGCCTGCAAATGGTGGCTTCCTGCGCTTCCGGTGCTCACGTACTTCAAGTACGCTCCGCTCCGGTTCTCGGAAGCCGCCATTTTCGACTCGGCCTGACCTGAATTTGCCACGGCGCCACAAGGCGATCAGATCGCCTGACTTCGTGATTGGCCGAAACGCCTCTCGTCTCGTCATTCTATGGTCTTCGCGTCCGCTTCGCTCCCGCTCCGCCCGTGGATGACGACCGTCGTCTAGGCTTCGGCCAGTAAGGCGTTCAGATCGCCTCGCCCTTCAGCAGCCTCGGCGTGTCGCCGGAGAGGCCCGAGGCCTGACGGATGAAGAACTGCTTCAGCCTCGGCATGCGTTCCACCAGCCCCAGCCCGATGTCGCGGACCTGGCGCAGCGGGCCGATGTCGTTGGAGAAGAGCCGGTTCAAGACGTCGGTGGTGATGCCCATCTGCAGCGTGTCGAAGCGGCGCCACTGCTGGTAGCGTTCGAGCACGTCGAGCGCGCCGATATCCTGGCCGAGCCGGTCGGCCTCGACCACGACTTCGGCCAGGGCGGCGACATCCTTGAAGCCCAGATTGAGGCCCTGGCCGGCGATCGGGTGGATGCCGTGCGCGGCGTCGCCGGCCAGCGCGAAGCGCGGTGCGACGAAGGCGCGGGCGAGCGTCAGGCCGAGCGGCCAGGCGCGCGGCTTGTCGGCAACTCTTATTTCGCCAAGCTTCAGGCCGAAGCGCTGCTCCAGATCGTGCTCGAAGACGAACTCGTCGCCCTCGACCAGCGCCTTGGCATCTTGCGTGCGCTCCACCCAGACGATCGACGAGCGGTTGGTGCCGTCCTTGTCCGGCTTCAGCGGCAGCGTCGCGAAGGGACCGGCGGGGAGGAAGTGCTCCTCGGCGCGGCCGTTGTGCGGGCGCTCATGCGCAACCGTGCAGACGATGCCGGACTGGCCGTATTCCCATTTGACCGTCTTGATGCCGGCCATGTCGCGCAGCTTCGAATTGACGCCGTCGGCGGCGACCAGCAGCCGCGCCTTGAGCGTCGCGCCGTCGGCCAGATGCACGGTGATGCCGGCGCCATTGGTGTCGAAGGCGCTGACCGCCATGCCTTCGATAATGTCGATGCCGAGCTTTTCGGCGCGGCGGCGCAGCGCGCCGTTCAGGTCGCGGTTGGCCACCATGTGGGCGAATGGCTCGCCAGGGGCCACCTCGCCGTCGAAGGTCAAAAACACTGGACGCACCGGGTCGGCGGCGCGCGAATCGGTGATGATCATCTCGGTGATCGCTTGCGCTTCCGGGGCGATCTCTTCCCAGACGCCGAGCTGTTCCAGCATGCGGCTGGCGGCCGCCGCGATGGCCGAGGCGCGGCCGTCTTTCTGCCAGACGCCGGCGGGGGCGGCATCGACGATGGCTATGGCGAGGCTAGGGCGCGCCTGCTTCAGCGACACGGCGGCGGTGAGGCCGACATAGCCGGCGCCGACGATGAGCACGTCGAGCGGCGCTTCGCGCTTCTCATTGGTGCCTTCTGCATCCGGCTTGCGGTCGACCATGGCATCATCCTTTCGCGGCTGCGGCGGCTGCCGTTGCGGCCTTGACTGCCCGCGCGTCCTGTCCGAAACCCGCCATGGCACATCCGTGAAGGATTTCAAACATGACAGCGGCGATGGACGAGCTTCTCGACATTCTCGACCTCGAGCAGCTCGAACACAATCTGTATCGTGGTCGCAGCCCCAAGGTCGACTGGCAGCGCGTCTTCGGCGGCCAGACCATCGCCCAGGCGCTGGTGGCCGCCCAGCGCACGGTGGAGCCCGAACGCCACGTGCATTCGCTGCACGGCTATTTCATGCGGCCGGGCGATACCAAGCTGCCGATCGTCTACGAGGTCGACCGCATCCGCGACGGCGGCTCCTTCACCACGCGCCGGGTGGTGGCGATCCAGCATGGCCAGGCGATCTTCTCGCTGGAGGCGTCCTTCCAGCAGGACGAGGTCGGGCTCGAGCATCAGCTGCCGATGCCGCGCGACGTGCCGGCGCCCGACACGCTGCTCACACAACGCGAGCTGCTCGGCAAGTTCGGCGAGGCGGTGCCGGAAGGCATCAGGCGCTACTGGGAGCGCGACCGGCCGATCGAGATGAAGCCGGTGATGCTGAAGCACTACACGAGCCGCGAGAAACTGGAGCCGCAGCAGAACATCTGGATCCGCACCACCGGCCCGGTGCCGGAAGACCGCGCCATTCAGGCGGCCGTGCTTGCCTATCTTTCGGACATGACGCTGCTCGACACCTCGACCTTCGCGCATGGCCGCGCCATCTTCGACCGCGACATCCAGGCCGCCAGCCTCGACCATGCCATGTGGTTCCACCGCAGCCATTCGCTGGACGACTGGATCCTCTACAATCAGGACAGCCCGTCGACGCAAGGGTCGCGCGGCTTCACCCGCGGCTCGCTGTTCGCGCGGGATGGGACGCTGATCGCCTCGGTCGCCCAGGAAGGCCTGATCCGGCTGAAACGCTGAGCCGGCTTCAGGCTACTGCCTGGAATACGTGCATTTTCGATTTTTTGCCTATTTTATAAGCAGGCATGCTGCCATGCCCGTGCGCGAATGATGTGCACCGATCGCCCATTCTCTTTGTTTACAACAGGTTAACACCCTGCTTCGGCAATTGGCACGGAGCTTGAATCCTGTCGGGCACTCTCCGGCTCCTCGGGATCGGTGAAGGTGTGCAAACGCGGGGGACCGCAACAGCAAAGGGTGAAACCTTATGAAAATCGTGATGGCAATCATCAAGCCGTTCAAGCTCGACGAGGTGCGCGAAGCGCTAACCGCCGTCGGCATCCAGGGCCTGACCGTCACCGAGGTCAAAGGCTACGGGCGTCAGAAGGGCCATACCGAAATCTATCGCGGCGCGGAATACGCGGTCAGCTTCCTGCCCAAGATCAAGATCGAGGTCGCGGTCGGCGCCGACATGGTCGACAAGGCCGTCGAAGCCATCACCGCGGCCGCCAAGACCGGCCAGATCGGCGACGGCAAGATCTTCGTCTTCGGCATCGATCAGGCGGTACGCATCCGCACCGGCGAAACAGACACCGACGCGCTCTAAGCGGCGACCATCCATTCCAACGGAGAGTTCAATGAATATTCCTTCCACCTTGAAGACGACGGGACGCGCGGCCGCTTCGCTCGCGCTCGTGGCCATGAGCACCGTCGCCGCCATCGCGCAGGAGGCCGCCCCGGCAGCTACTGCCGCGGCGCCCGCCGCGCCGGCGCCGGCGCTCGACACCGGCAACACCGCCTGGATGCTGACCTCGACGGCGCTGGTGCTGATGATGACGATTCCCGGCCTGGCGCTGTTCTACGGCGGCATGGTGCGCAAGAAGAACGTGCTCGCCACCATCATGCAGAGCTTCGCCATCACCTGCCTGGTGACGGTGCTGTGGTTCATGTTCGGCTACTCCCTCGCCTTCTCCGACGGCGGCGCCACGAACGCCTATCTCGGCGGCTTCTCGAAATTCTTCCATCACGGCATCACCGTCTCGACGCTTTGGGCGCCGGGCGTGGCGAACATTCCTGAATTCGTCTTCTCGATGTTCCAGATGACCTTCGCCATCATCACGCCGGCGCTGATCGCCGGCGCCTTCGCCGAGCGCATGAAGTTCTCGGCGCTGCTGATATTCATGGGCCTGTGGCTGGTCTTCGTCTACGCGCCGATCGCGCATTGGGTGTGGGGCGGCGGCTTCCTCGGTTCGGCCGGCGTGCTCGACTTCGCCGGCGGCACGGTCGTCCATATCAACGCTGGTGTCGCGGGCCTGGTCTGCGCGCTGGTGCTCGGCAAGCGCGAGGGCTATGGCACCACCAACATGGCGCCGCACAACCTCGTTTATTCGGTGATCGGCGCGTCGCTGCTGTGGGTCGGTTGGTTCGGCTTCAACGCCGGTTCGGAACTGGCTGCCGACGGCCTTGCGGGCGCGGCGATGATGAACACGCAGGTCGCCACCGCCGCCGCGGCGCTGGCCTGGATGTTTGCCGAATGGGTCGTCGCCAGGAAGCCTTCGGTGCTCGGCATCATCTCGGGCGCCGTCGCCGGCCTCGTCGCGGTGACGCCGGCTTCCGGCTTCGTCAACCCGACCGGCGCCTTCATCATCGGCATCATCGCCGGCGTGGTTTGCTACCTCTCGGCGGTCAAGCTCAAGCACGCGTTCGGCTATGACGACTCGCTCGATGCTTTCGGCGTCCACGGCGTCGGCGGCATCGTCGGCGCGCTGCTCACCGGCGCGCTGGCAGATCCGGCGATCAACGCCCTCGGCAAGGACGCCTCGGTCGGCAAGCAGCTCTACGGCATCGCCTTCACCATCCTGTGGACGGCGATCGCCACCTTCGTGATCCTCTACATCGTCAAGGCTCTGGTAGGCCTGCGTCCGTCGACCCAGGAAGAGGTCGAAGGCCTCGACGTCACCCAGCACGGCGAAGTTGTGCCGTAAGGCAGACTTCGCCAAGGGCCGGCGGATCCTCCTCCCGCCGGCCCGGAATTCCTCCCAAGATCCCGTCGTGACGCTCTCGAAAGGGGCTCACGCCTTGAGGCCCGGAACACCCTTCCGGGCCTCCTTTTTGTCGGGCGATGATCCAAGCCGTTTCGATCACATTCACTTGATCCGCCGGCATGAAACATCAGCCCGTCAGATTCCGTACTGGGATAGCGGGCGTCATCAAGGCGTCCCCCAGAACAAGAGGGAAGGAAACCACCTGATGAACATCAAGAACATCGTCCTGGGAGCAATGGCTCTTTCGATGATCAGCGGCGTTGCACTCGCCGGTGCTCTCGATGAGCCGTCCAACATGGCCCCGTTCTTCACCGACTCCAGCATGAAGACCATGAAGCCGGAAGCCGACTTCAAGGCGGCCTGGGCTTCGATGCCGAAGGACAAGCAGGACATGATGATGAAGGAATGCCAGGACGCGGCGATGAGCAAGCCTCACGCCGAATTCTGCGCCAATCTCATGGCCTATGGCGGCGCCAACAAGTGATCGTGGAAGGTCAGGTCTCGGAAGGGCCTGATCCTATCGGCGTTTGAAGACAGGGAGGTGGCGGGCCGCGAGGCCTGCCATTTTTGTTTCCGCGCCATGGTCTCCGCGCCATGCGGGTAAAGGCCCATGGTTAATGCGGCCTTAACCTTCCCCCCGATAGTCTGGCGTTCGAATCTGCCGGAATGCGCCATGCGCCCGGCCAGGCAACGATCACGGGGAAGAGCATGCGTTCAGGCGCTTCAGCACCGCTCGCGCTGACCGATACGGGGCACGGCATCCAGGCATTCGCGCGGCGTCAGGTCGGGCGGCTGGTCGGCGCGGGGCTGTTCTTGTTCACCGCCTTCGGCATTGCCGCTCTAGCCACATGGAATGTCGCCGATCCGAGCTTCTCGCACGCCACCAGCAACGTCGTCACCAACGCCATGGGCTATGCAGGCGCGGTGTTCTCCGACCTCGCCATGCAGTTCTTCGGCCTTGCCGCCGTCGCGGGGCTGGTGCCGGCGGTGATCTGGGGTTTCCTTCTGTTTTCCGCGCGCGGCGTCGACAAATTGCCGAAGCGCGGCTTCGCCTGGTTCGGCTTTGCGCTCACCGCCGCGGCCATCGCCGGCTGCGTGACGCCGCCAAACACCTGGCCGCTGCCCACCGGCCTCGGCGGCGTGTTCGGCGACATGGTGCTGAAAATCCCTGGCATCGCGGTCGGCGGTTATCCGAAAGGCCTGTTCGCCAGCATCATAGCGGTCATCCTCGCCGCGCCGATGTTGTGGCTGTTCGCCTATGGCTCGGCGCTGATCGCGCGCAAGAACGGCTTTGCCGTCACGGAGCGCGCCGCCCGGCCCGATCCGCGCGAGCAGGACGAGATGCTGTTCGACGAGGATGAGGACGAGGGCGACGAGGGGATACTCGCGCTCGGCGCCATTACCCATTGGTGGCTGTCGTTCCGCGCCTTCCTGCACCGCCGCGCCGAGCGGCGCAGGCGCGAGCGCGATGAATTCGAACCGCCGATGGAACCGAAGGCAAGCGCCTGGCGCCGCGCGGCCGAGCGGGTCGAATCGGCCGAGTTCGCCGAGGCCCGCATGAGCCCCGGCGGCCGCGCCCGCGTCGAGCCGGAATTCTTCGCCGCCATGGTCAATGACCGCAGCGTTTCGGTCGATCCGGTCGATGAAGACATTTTCGGCGACGAGGCGGACGAAGACGCCGACGTTGACGATTTCGACGACGAGGCGCCCACGCCGCGCCGCGCCGCGCCGGGCGCCAGGGTACAGAATTTCCGCTCCGATGCCGCGACCCGCGTCGCGGCGCCGGCGGCGCGACCCGTGCCGGGCGCCCGCGTCCAGCGCGAGGCGCAGACCTCGCTGATCGGCTCCGACACGTTCGAGATGCCGTCGCTGCACTTCCTGTCCGAGCCGAAGAACATCGCCAAGGATCCAAGCCTGTCGAAGGACGCGCTGGAGCAGAACGCGCGCCTGCTCGAAGGCGTGCTGGAAGATTTCGGCGTCAAGGGCGAGATCATCCATGTGCGACCCGGTCCGGTCGTCACACTTTACGAGTTGGAGCCCGCGCCCGGCATCAAGTCCTCGCGCGTCATCGGCCTTTCCGACGACATCGCCCGCTCGATGAGCGCGATCGCCTGCCGCGTCGCCGTCGTTCCGGGACGCAACGCCATCGGCATCGAGCTGCCCAACGCCAAGCGCGAGACGGTCTATCTCAGAGAGATCATGGCCAGCCGCGATTTCGAGACGACCAAGGCCAAGCTGGCGCTGGCGCTCGGCAAGACGATCAACGGCGAGGCCGTCATCGTCGACATCGCCAAGATGCCGCACGTGCTGGTCGCCGGCACCACCGGCTCGGGCAAATCGGTCGCCATCAACACCATGATCCTGTCGCTGCTCTACCGGCTGACGCCGCAGGAATGCCGGCTGATTATGATCGACCCCAAGATGCTGGAATTGTCGGTCTATGACGGCATCCCGCATTTGCTCACGCCGGTCGTTACCGATCCGAAGAAGGCGGTCGTCGCGCTGAAATGGACGGTGCGCGAGATGGAGGACCGCTATCGCAAGATGTCCAAGGTCGGCGTGCGCAACATCGACGGCTTCAATGCGCGCGTCCAGCAGGCCGAGAAGAAGGGCGAAAAGATCTCTCGCACGGTGCAGACCGGCTTCGACCGCCAGACGGGCGAGGCGATCTACGAGACCGAGGACCTCGATCTCGAGCCGATGCCCTATATCGTGGTCATCATCGACGAGATGGCCGACCTGATGATGGTGGCCGGCAAGGACATCGAAGGCGCGGTGCAGCGCCTGGCGCAGATGGCACGCGCCGCCGGCATCCATGTCATCATGGCGACGCAGCGCCCGTCGGTCGACGTCATCACCGGCACCATCAAGGCCAATTTCCCGACCCGCATCTCCTTCCAGGTGACGTCGAAGATCGACAGCCGCACCATTCTTGGCGAGCAGGGCGCCGAGCAGCTGCTCGGCATGGGCGACATGCTCTACATGGCAGGCGGCGGGCGCATCCAGCGCGTCCACGGCCCGTTCGTCTCGGACGATGAGGTCGAGAAGGTCGTCGGGCATCTGAAGCTGCAGGGCGTGCCGGAATATCTCGACGCCATCACCGAGGACGACGAGGAGGACGACGAGGACGGTCCGTCGGGCAAGGGCGGCTCCGGCGGCGGTGGCGGCGGCAATTTCGAGGATTCCGACGACCCGTACGACCAGGCGGTGGCGGTGGTGCTGCGCGACGGCAAGGCCTCGACCAGCTACATCCAGCGTCGGCTCGGCATCGGCTATAACCGCGCCGCCTCGATCATCGAGAAGATGGAGAAGGAAGGCATTGTCGGCCCGGCCAATCACGCCGGCAAACGTGAGATCCTGGTGCCGACAGAAGAGGACAAATTCTAGGGCTTATCGATATTCAGGTGAGGCCGGCCTGCAAATGGCGGCTTCCTGCGCTTCCGGTGCTCACGTACGAAAAGTACGCTCCGCTCCGGTTCTCGGAAACCACCATTTTCGACTCGGCCTGACCTGAATCTCGACAAACCCTGGCGCGGCGAGACACCGATCCGGGTCAGCAGGCAACCGGAAATCGTCTGGCGCGTTCAATGCGGGCTCTCGCCTACCCGCCAAACTTAGGCCCTAGTGGGAGTCCAGAAACTGCGGCGACACGAATCACAGAAAGTGACCGGCATGAAGACCCAGACCGAATTCGCCCTCACCCGCCGCCAGGTCCTTGGCCTCGGCCTGATGCTTGGCGGAGCCGCCGCTCTCAATCTCGTGCCGGGCTATCAGCTCATGGCCGCCGCGCAGGCCGCCGTGCCGCCGGCGGCGCAGAAGATCGCCGACCATTTCTCCTCGGTGAAGTCGATGAGCGGCGAGTTCGTCCAGTTCGGGCCGAAAGGCGAGCAGACCGGCGGCAAGTTCTTCCTCGAACGTCCGGGCAAGATCCGCTTCAACTATGACGGATCCTCGAACTTCCGCGTCATCTCCGACGGCAAGTCGGTGGTGATCCTCAATAAGAAGCTCAACACCTCCGACCTCTACCCACTGTCGAAGACGCCGCTGAAATTGCTGCTCGACGACCGGATCGACCTCTCCGGCGGGCGCGTCAAGGCGGTCAAGGAAGAGGACGACCTCACCACCATCAAGCTTTCCGACAAATCGGTGTTCGGCAATGCGACGATCACCATGATGTTCGATCCGAAGACCTACGAGCTGCGCCAGTGGACGATCACCGACGCTCAAGGGAAAGACACGACGGTGATGATCTTCAACGTCAAGGAAGGCGGCAACTTCCCGGCCGACACTTTCGCGATCGACTATACGGCGAACAGAGAGCTCAATACCAAGACCAGGTAGGTCCGCCGATATTCAGGTGAGGCCGGCCTGCGAATGGCGGCTTCCTGCGCTTCCGGTGCTCACGTACTTCAAGTACGCTCCGCTCCGGTTCTCGGAAACCACCATTCTCGGCTCGTCCTGACCTGAATCTCAGCGAACCTACAACCTGGCGAAGGGCATAGTCCGGCTTGTCTTTACCGCGCGCGGCTGGCACTAGATCGGCGATCTCTTGCCGGACCCCGCCTGAATGCCCTTCACCATCGCCACCTGGAACATCAACTCCGTGCGCCTGCGCATGCCGATCGTCGAGCGGCTCCTGAAAGAGCACGCGCCCGATGTGCTCTGCCTGCAGGAGACCAAGGTTCCCGACGAGCTGTTCCCGGAAAAAGCCTTCCGCAAGGCGGGCTACGAGCACATGCTGTTCCACGGCCAGAAGGGCTATCACGGCGTCGCCACCGTCGCCCGCCGCCCGATCGAGCTGGTCGAAAAGCGACGGTTCTGCGAGATCGATGACAGCCGGCATCTGTCGGTCAGGGTGCAGGCGGGCGGCAAGTCGGTGCTGGTGCATAATTTCTACGTGCCCGCCGGCGGCGACGAGCCGGATCCGGAGATCAACCGCAAATTCAGGCACAAGCTCGATTTCGTCTACGAGATGAACTCCGTACCGGCGAGCGGGGACGAATCGTCCGCCTCGATCCTGGTCGGAGACCTGAACATCGCACCGCAGGAGCACGACGTCTGGTCGCACAAGCAATTGCTCAACGTCGTCAGCCACACGCCGGTCGAGACGACAAATTTCGAGGCGATGCGCACGGCCGGCGGCTGGGTCGACCTGATGCGGCTCAACGTGCCGGCCGAGCAGAAACTCTACACCTGGTGGAGCTACCGCGCGAAAGATTGGCAGGCGTCGAACCGCGGCCGCCGTCTCGATCATATCTGGTCATCCGCCAATCTGGTGTCGAGCTTTGCCGGCTACGAGATTCTCAAGGCGGCGCGCGGCTGGGAGAAGCCGTCCGATCATGTGCCGGTGATTGCGAAGTTTGAATTGGATTGAGGTTGGACGTCGGCGGCCAAGAGACGCAAACCTTCGCGTTCGTCCTCCTAGGGCGGAGCGCCGCGTAGCGGCGCGCAGACCCTAGGATCCATTCCGTTATCGGTGCCGAAGGATGCAACGATGCAGAACAAAGAAGCCTTGGGCAGGCCGCTTCGCCCAGAAAACCTCATTCTGCAATGCTGCGAAGCGTCAACGTCACGGAATGGATTCTAGGGTCTGCGCGCGTCGCTTCGCTCCTTGCTCCGCCCTAGAATGACGAAGGCGCTTTCTGGCCGGCGCCATCCTACTCCGTAAATCTGGGCGCCAGCTCCTCGATGCGGGCGATCATCTGCTGGAATTCCTCCAGGATGCGCTCATGCAACAGCACCGCGATCTCCGGATATTCTTCCAGGATCCGGTGGAACATCTTGCGGCTCAATCGGATCACTTCCGAGTCGACCGCGGCCGAGGCGCTGGTCAGCCGGTTGGTATCGGCGATCAGCGCCAGTTCGCTCAGCATGGTGCCTGGGCCTGCCGTACCGATCGGGACGCGTTCGCCGCCCAGCTCCCGATAGAGCGCGATCAAACCGCTGACCACGATATAAGCAGAATCAGCGACATCGTCCTCGCGGTACAGCTTATGGTCGGCCTGCAGCACGGTGGTCTCGGCGCCGAAGGCAAGCAGGCGCAGCTGTTCCTGCGTGAAGCCCTGGAAAAGCTTCACGCTTGACAGAATGCGGATGTCGTCATCCAGCGCCATCCTAGCTGTGTCCCCGAGCGGTCAGTCCAGTCCCTCCTTTGGAGCGGCGCGCCCTCCTGGGCTCGCGAAACGCTCCACCGTGCATCATGCGATGCGTGCAACGAGCCGACCCCATCACCCTCCAGCACCAGGATCGTACCCGAAGCGGTCCCGCCCGACCGCCCTAAATGTTTGTTTCGACGCAATTCCGGACGGTCGTCCTCGGCGAAGCCGCCGAGCCCAACCGTTTCACACTTTTCCTGGAATTGCTCTTGATCATGAAATGTTTAAGGAACCAGCTTGTAGCCGCCGCTTTCTGTCACAAGAATTTCGGCATTGGAAGGATCGCGCTCGATCTTCTGGCGCAACCGGTAGACATGGGTCTCCAGCGTGTGCGTGGTGACGCCGGAATTGTAGCCCCAGACCTCTTCCAAAAGAACGTCGCGCGTCACCACCTTCTGGTCGGCGCGGTAGAGGTATTTGATGATCGAGGCTTCCTTCTCGGTCAGCCGCACCTTGGCGCCGCGCGGATCGATCAGCAGCTTCTGGCTGGGCTTGAACGTGTAGGGACCGACCGAGAAGGTCGCGTCCTCGCTTTGCTCGTGCTGGCGAAGCTGGGCGCGGATGCGCGCGAGCAGCACGGCAAAGCGGAAAGGTTTGGTCACATAATCGTTGGCGCCGGCCTCGAGACCCAGGATCGTGTCGGAATCGGTGTCGTGGCCGGTCAGCATGATGATCGGCGCCTTGTAGCCGCCCTTGCGCAGGATCTTCACCGCCTCGCGGCCATCCATGTCGGGCAGGCCGACATCCATGATGAGCAGGTCGACGACGCCGCTGCGCGCCGCGGCAACGCCTTTTGCGGCGGTCGCTTCTTGCTGGACGTCGAATTCTTCGTAGAGCGCCAGCTGCTCAACCAGGGTGGCTCGCAAGTCGTCGTCGTCATCAACGATCAGAATGGTACGTGATGTCATGGATCAATCCGTTGTTTTAAAAAGAATATTCAGTTGACCTCCCCCCATTTATGCGGAAGCTCACCGGCGCAACAGCCGATCACAGTGATTTGTTCCGTGACCCAATCATACAAGAAAAAACGTGCGCGCAATGCGTCGGGCGCATTTTTGCCGAAGGGCTTGAGCGTTTTGGTAGTGCGCGCGCGCCCCGGCAACCCCGCGCAAGGCTTCCTGCAAGCCGGCAAAACGGTGTTTCCCTGCGCTTTGGGGCGCGGCGGCATCTCCGCCAACAAGCATGAAGGGGACGGCGCGACGCCGTTGGCGTCGATGCGCATCCTGTCAGGCTATTTCCGGGGCGATCATTTTGCGGGCGGACGCAGGACGAGGCTGCCGATGGCGCCGATCGGCCCGGATCTCGGCTGGTGCGAGGTGCCGGACGACCGCAACTACAATCGCCCGGTCAAGATCCCCTATGGCGCCAGCCATGAGCGGATGAAGCGCGACGATCGGCTTTACGATGTCTGCCTGGTGCTCGACTGGAACATCGCACCGCGCCGGCGCGGGCGCGGCAGCGCGATCTTCTTCCATCTGGCCCGGCCGGGCTTCACGCCGACGCAAGGCTGCGTGGCGGTGACGGCACGAACCATGGCGAGGCTGCTTCCGTTGCTGTCGGACAGGACGGTGGTGAAGGTGGTGAGGTAGGCAGTAGGCAGTAGGCAGTAGGCAGTAGGCAGTAGGCAGTAGGCAGTAGGCAGTAG